>JBBQIE010000085.1:0-7475 GCA_038324625.1 Anaerolineae bacterium
CGGGGACGCCTACGTGGCCGGGTTCCTCACCGGGCTGGTGCGCGGCTGGGACCTGGAGAAGACGGCCCGCTTCGCCAATGCCGTGGGGGCCCTGTGCGTCACCGCCATCGGCGCCACCACCGGTGTCCGCTCCATGGATGAAACCCTGAGGTTCATGGAGGCTACCCCAATTCTGGAGTAGAGGTTCGGTCTTATCTCGGTCGTCATAATGAATTGAGCGCTTTTCAGCGGCGTGAAGCATCTCGGGTTCGCGAGTCGAGACCCTTCGTTGCACTCAGGGTGACGGGTGGGGCGTCAGGCGCCGATGATGGACTCGGTGAGAGGGAGCCAGGGGAGGCCGGCATCGCCGGGGAGGCCGGCGCTGGAGTGGCCCTGAAGGTCGAGGAACATGGCGACCTCGCTCTGGCCTCGGCGGAAGCCGGCGGCCAGGAGAGAGGTTGCCATTTGCTTGTCTCTTCGGTCGGCTACCGCCAGAATCTGCAGTTCGCCCCCAAGGTGAGCGCATAGGCTGGAGAAGGCCTCGACGTCCGTGACCACCAGGTCGCTGAGGAGCAGGCAAGGCCCGATCCCCCGCAGGTGCAGTGGCGAAGTGGTTACTGTCTCCAGGGACGAACCCTCGTCTCGGACCCAGACCGTCGCCGGCATGGCCGGCGGACGGCTCACCCTGCGCCAGCGCCACAACTCAGGGTTGGCCTCAGGGACACCCTCGTAGACGCGGGCCAGGGAGTCCACGATCCTGCCGCCGATGGCGTCGTCGCCGCCGTCTGCCGGCGACCAACCACGGAGGACGGGCTGCCCCGCTGGCGCCGGGGGCCGAATCCAGTAGTCGAGTTCCACCAGCGGGCGAAAGCCGAGGCGGGAGTAGATGCGGTAGCCGGCGGATCCGGGGGTGGTGTAGAGCTGGAGCACCGCCGGCCCACGATCTTGGCAGGCAGTGATGCACTGCTCAAGCAAGGCTCGGGCCAGGCCCTGCCCGCGATGATCAGGGTGGGTCATCACCGTGTCGAGCAGCCCGTAGTCCCATACCTCTTCCGAGACCAGCATCCGGCTCCGAGTGAGGAACAGCCCCGCCACCAGGTCGTCGCCCAGCCAGGCGGCGCCACTGAGGTCGTCATCGAAGCCCGGACGCCGGACGTACCAGTCGGTGTGGGCGTCGGTGGGAATGATGACGCCCTGGTACTCGGCGAAGGCGATCTCGGTGAGGGCGGTCAGCTCGGGCACCGAGGGACAGCGCTCGGAGTAGAAGGCGAAGCGGTATTCGGGGGTCATCCCTCTGCCTCTCCAGCGCTTTCCACGGCTCGGGTGAGGGCCACCCAGTCGTCCACCGACAGCTCCTGAGCCCTGGAGCCGCCGGAGACGCCCACACCGGCGAGCACGGCCTCCAGCCGGGGCTTGGGCCAGGGAACCACGGCCCCGAGGGAGTTCAGGAGGGTCTTGCGCTTCTGCTGGAACCCGGCGCGAGCTAGCCGGAAGAGGGCTTCCTCCTCCCCGAGGCTGACGATAGGACAGGCACGCGGAACCACTCTCACCACGGCCGAGTCCACCTTGGGTCGAGGCACGAAGGCTCCGGCCGGGACTCGGGCCACGATCTCCACCGAGCCCCGCAACTGCACCATGAGGGCCAGGAGGGACATCTCTCCCGGTGACGCCGTCATGCGTCGGGCTACCTCCTCCTGCACCGTTACCACCAGCAGTGCCGGCGGGGGGCTCCATTCCAGGATATGGCGCAGGGCGGCCGAGGTGATGTAGTAGGGGAGGTTGCCCATGACCTTGTAGGAGGCGCTGGAGGGGTCCAGTAAGTCGGCGGGCCCGAGGTCGAGGATGTCGCCGTGAACGATCTGCACCTTCTCGATGTCGGCGAAGCGCCCGCTGAGATAGGCTTCCAGGTGATCGTCCAGCTCCACGGCGACCACGCGGCCGGCGCCGGTGGCCAGGAAGCCGGTGAGGGTTCCCAGGCCGGCGCCCACCTCCACCACCGTGTCCGCCGGGCCTAGTTCCAGGGCCAGGAGGATCTGGCGGATGGCGGCAGTGCCGGCGAGGAAGTTCTGGCCCAGGCGCTTGCGGGGGGCCAGGTCGAGGGAGCGAAGCAGGCGGGCCGGGGCAAGGGACTCCGGGGTGAGGGTATGGAATTCGGCTTCCGAGGTCACTACCGTTCCTTGGGCCAGTTGGGAAGCACCCAGCGAATGCCCCACTCGGGCGGTTCCGGGGCCAGTAGGTAGATGTCCACCCAGCGGCGCCAGTGGATGAGCTCATCGTCGTCGTAGCAGACATCAATATGCCTGCCGATGATGGCGCTCCCGGTATCCTCTGCCACGCCCACGCCGTAACCAGGGACGTACATGCGGGTCCCCATGGGGATGACGGAGGTGTCCACCGCCACCATCCCGGTGGTGGCCCGTTTCCCGGAGCGGGTGATCCCGTAGTAGGGGCTGGAGGGCGACGGGCCGGCGGTGCTGGGGCTGTACGATGTGACCAGGACCCGCACCTTGCGCCAGTACTCCAGGGCCCCGGCGGGAGTGTCAACCTGGCGGATGACCACCTTGGTGCCATAGGCCATCAGCCGGTCCAGGGGTTCCTGCTGGATCCAGGCGTCCTCGAAATGCCGATCGGCCACTTCCTCGTTCAGCAGGGTGAGCTTGTGGCGGATGACCCTGACTCCCTCCTGTCCCTCTCGGGCCAAGCGGGTCTGGTCCAGCTCCAGGTCGGGATCGGCCTCCCAGCGGGTCTCGAAAGAGGTGGTCTCCTGGGCGATCTCGAGACGCTCGGAGACTCGGTTGACGGCGATGGTCTGGCCCCAGAGCAAGGGGGCGTTGCCTTCAGGGACGGAGTAGTCCCTGCCCACCAGGAATACCCCGACGCTGGCCAGGGCCTCGGCGACCGTGGTCCCGTGACCGCGCAATTCTTGTTGCCGGTTACCGATAACCAGGGTGAAGGGCGTGGACCGTTCCGTCCAGACTGAGGCCCCGGTGGTAAGCGGGGCGGCCGGTTCGGGCCAGACGCGGTCGGCCTCGAACAGCCCCCCGCTTTGCCGGCACCAATCGGCCACGGTCTGGGAGGAGCCGGTGGTCTCCATCTCCAGAGCCCCGGCGCGGGCCATGACCCGGACCGGGGAGGGGGTGGCGGGGGCTCCGATGACCGTCGCCGGCTGAGAGAGGGAACCGGCCCATCGAGCGGAGCGGCGCCCGGACACGTAGGCCAGGGTAACGGCAGCCAAGGTCAGCGCCCCGACACCAAGAATCAGCGCCGCCAACAGAGCGCGAGGAGTCGAGGATGGATTGGTGGGGGTGGAGGCGGGCGGCGAAGTGATCACCGGCCCGCGGCTACCAGGGGATGGGACCGCGGTATGATTGCACCTCCCACGGCGGGAAAACCTCGGTGAGCCCACGAGGAGCCGGGCACGCCGATGACCGCTTCCAGTCGCGGTGAGTCAGCATCGGAACGAGATCCAAGGGAATGGAGAGAGACCGTGCGCCCCCCTGTCGAGCCAGCGCGACCAACTTATCTCGCCGGAGCAGCTCGGGCCAGGCCACCCTGCGGCACCCGGAGGAATCCTCTTACCGCTGCTTCCTTCCGGACCTGACGGGGTTCGTGGCCCTCCGCCGCGCAGGACCCAACCCTCAACGCCATTCCGGCAAGACAGGCTTAGCCCGCTTGACCCTCGAGGCGGGATTCGGCCCTGCTGTAGCGGATTGCAGGTACAGGGCACCGCTAGTTCCCCGCCTAGCACGGCCTCGGGGAGAATGCTAGCAGAAGTGGGCGGAAGCAGCAAAGGAGGAAGAAAAGAGGCGGAGAGGGCGGGATTCGAACCCGCGAAGGATTGCTCCTTACGCGATTTCCAATCGCGCGCGTTAGACCAACTACGCTACCTCTCCGCACCGGTCAACATTATACGGGCTCCGGAGCGGGCTCGGCAACAAGCAGCGGCCTGGGACCCAGCCGCTCTGGAGCCCAGGTCGCCTACTCCTTCGTCTGCCAGCGCTGCAAGCGAAGGGCGTTTCCTACCACGAACAGGGAACTCACGGCCATGGCTGCTGCCGCCCATACCGGCTCCAGTAGACCGAAGATGGCCGCGGGGATGAGCAGGACGTTGTAGAAGAAGGCCCAGAAGAGGTTCTGATAGATGGTCCTCAGGGTTTTGCGGGCCAGGGCCACGGAGCGGGGGACGGCCAGGAGATCGTTGGAGAGCAGAGTGATGTCGGCGGCCTCGATGGCGGCGGCGGTGCCGCTGCCCACGGCGATACCCAGATCGGCCTGGGCCAGGGCGGGGGCATCGTTGATGCCGTCACCGACCATGGCCACCACCCGGCCCTCATCTTGGAGCCGGCGCACCTCGCTCACCTTACCCTGAGGTAGGACCTCGGCCAGGACCCGGTCCGCTCCCACGGTGCGGCCCACATCCTCGGCGATCTCTCGCTTGTCCCCGGAGAGAAGGACCACCTGTAAGCCCAGGCGCTTCAGGGCGGACACCGCCTGGAACGCGGTGGGCCGGAGTTGATCGGACACCTCCAGAGCCCCGAGAAGGAGGCCGTCGCGGGCCACGAAGACCCGGGCCTCGGCCGGAGCCTGGGATTCGGCCCCGTTCCCTACGCCTCGCTCGATCATCAATTGCCGGGAGCCGACCAGGAGGGTGTGACCGGCGGCTTGGGCCACCACACCCAGCCCGGGCAGCTCCTCGTAGTCATCAGGAGCGGAGACGCTTACGCCTCGGGCTTTGGCTGCCTCGAGGACGGCGGCGGCCAGAGGGTGGCCCGACACCGACTCCGCCAGGGCGGCGTAGCGCAGCACCTCGGTATCGTCGGTGCCGTCGTTGGTCCACACCCCGGTCACTTGAGGCTTGCCCTCGGTGAGGGTGCCGGTCTTGTCCAGGACGATGGTATTGACTTGGCCGGCGCGCTCCAGCACCTCGCCTCCCCGGATGAGGATGCCCATCTGAGCGCCCCGACCGGTCCCGGCGGTGATGGCCACCGGAGTGGCGAGACCGAGGGCGCAGGGGCAGGAGACGACGATGACGGCCACAGCATGGATGAGGGCGGTGTCGAGGCTGCCGCTGTGCAGCCACCAGCCCACGAAGGTCAGGGCGGCCAGGCTCATGACCACGGGGACGAAGATGCCGGCGATGCGATCGGCCAGGCGCTGCACCGGCGCTTTGGAGCCCTGGGCCTGGGCCACCAGCCGCACGATGTGAGCCAGCATGGTGTCCTGGCCGACACCGGTGGCCTGGAGGCGGAGCAGCCGGGTCTGATTCACGGTGCCGCCGAAGACGGTCTCACCGGGGTTCTTGGGCACGGGCAGGCTCTCTCCGGTGAGCATGGACTCGTCCACCGCCGAGGTTCCCTCGACCACCACCCCATCCACGGGCACTCGTTCGCCGGCGCCCACCACTACCAGGTCGCCCAGGTGAAGGGCCGAAACCGGACGCTCTACCAGTTCCCCGTCCTCCAGGACCTTGGCCGTTTGGGGCTGCATGGAGAGCAGGCCGCGGACGGCCCCGGAGGCTTGCCGCTTGGCGCCGGCCTCTAGGTACTTCCCCAAGAGGACCAGGGTGACGATGACGGCGGCGGCCTCGAAGTGGGTGGGACCGTGCAGCCAGACCAGGGAGACGATACTGTAGATGTAGGCTACCCCGGTGCCGGTGGCGATGAGGACGTCCATATTGGGGGAGCGGTTCTTCAGGGCCTTGTAGGCCCCGGTGAAGAAGCCGGCCGCCGAGTAGAGCATCACCGGGGTGGTCAGAACCAGGAGTGTCCACATCCTGGCGGGAAAGTCCGGCAGCAGACCGAGATCGAAGGGTATGCTGAGCAGGGCCACCGGGATGGAGAAGGCGAGGGCCACGGTCAAGCGCCGACGCTGTCGGGCCGTCTCCGCTTCCTGGGCCTGTTCCAGGGTGGAGGTCTCGCCCTCGTCCTCTTCGCCCAGGACTCCGTATCCGGCATCCACCACGGCCTGCTTGATCTCCGGCAGGGTGACGATGGTGGGTACGAAGGTGACGCGGGCCCGCTCACTGGCCAGGTTGACCGACGCCTCCAGCACTCCGTCTAGGCGGCGCAGGGCGCGCTCGACGGCGGCCACGCAGTTGGCACAGGTCATGCCCAGGACGGCGAAGTCGGCGGTGGCGGTGGCCAGATGGTAGCCGCTGTCGTCCACCGCTTGGGCGATCTCCCCCAGGGGCAGGTCCCGGTCCAGCAGGACCTCGGCCTCGTCCGTGGCCAGGTTGACGGATACATCGCTGACGCCGTCCATCTTACCCAGGGTGCGCTCGATGGTGGTGGCGCAGTTGGCGCAGGTCATCCCGGTGATGGGAAGACGGACGAGCTTCTTATCGCTCAACGGCGGCCGCGCCCTCGGCAGGGTAGCCGATCTCGATCAGGGTATTCCTGATTTCCTTCTCGGAGGCGGGGGGCTGGAACTCGACGGTCACCATCTTGGTGCCGGGGTCACCGTTGACGCTCGCGACCCCGGAAAGGGCGGAAAGCTCTCGGGTGATGGTGCGGATGCAGTGCTGGCAGCTGATGTTGGGCACGTATAGCTTCAGGCTCGGCATGACATAACTCCTTGGCTAAGGCTAGAGATTGGCGGCCTTCTTGTAGACGGTGAGCAGTTCCTGGATGATCCTGTCCTTGTCTTCGGGGGCGCCGCCGCTCAGGGCCTCCTTGACACAGGTGTTGAGGTGGCCGTCGAGGACCTTCAGGGCTACTTGGTCCAGGGACCGCTGCACTGCCACTACTTGGTCGAGGACGTCAATGCAATACTTGTCTTCCTCAACCATGCGGCTGAGGCCGGCCACGTGGCCTTGGACGGTCTTCAGGCGGCGCACCACATCCTGCTTGATCTCCGGCTGCATCCAGACAGCTCTCCGGGTTCACTACCCCTCCCCCTAGGGGGAGGGGTCGTGATAGTATAGCGTGTTGGTGGGGTAATGTCAATAGAGGGCTTTGGATCGCGAAGGACGTGAAAAGGAGTGAAAATGTCCTGGTTCGAGTGAGGGTAGAACGGGGTTGGGGTGGGCCCTGGGGCAAGCGCCGGCAGATGACGCGGGAAGAGCGGGCGGCTAAAGGCGCCCGCTGAGGGCCTTCGGCCAGGGGATGGGGCCATGCGGCTTCCTTGGCCGAAGGCCCTCAGCAATAGGCACGGCTATTGCCGTGTCCGCGGCGGGCTTATGCAGATTGAATAAATAGGCGGCCCACTGTGCAACCGGACGCCCGCTCCGCCATGAATGGCCGAGCTACGAGGAGCGAAGCCCGCCTACGCGGACTGGGAAGTGTCTCAGCCGGCGCAGGCCGGCTTTGCCCAAGCGTAGCCGCGACCATTCATGGCGGGGCGGCCCCTCACGGACAATGGTCCCGCTGATGTCGCATGGGCCGGTTATTTCGTCAATCTTCATCAGACCGCCGCCTCCCGCTCCTGACATCACACGAACCAGGACGTGAAAAGGAGCGAAAACGCGAAAGCTCGTCGTCAAGCGGGTTGCCTGGGGT
>JBBQIE010000086.1:0-7474 GCA_038324625.1 Anaerolineae bacterium
CCCTTTTCGCGTCCTTCGCGATCCAAATCATCCCGGCCCAAACAGCGGCGATCCCGGATCGATGATGACCAGGGTCTTGGCCGCCCGGTCGTGCAGGGCCCGGTGGCGCTTATCGAAGAGGAGCATGAAGAACCCCAGCCCCAGGACTGCCAGTGAGACCAGCTTCAACAGGAAGCGCAGCGTCGCCCTCCAGAAGCCGATGCGGTCGCCGCGAAGGTCGGTCACGGCGATACCTAGGGTGGTCTTGCCGATGGTCCCTCGGCCGTCGGAGCTCTCGAACCCGGCGGAGTAGATCCAGGCTAGGAGGAAGACCACCCCCAGGGCGACCGGCCCCACCAGGTCGCTGTCGAGGAATCGGGTGACCAGGGCGGGCGAGGCGAGGAGCAACGGCGCTGTGAGCAGGCCCAGCACGAAGAGGGCGAAGACGAGCAGGGTGAGGTCTATCACGGCGGCGAGGGCTCGCCTCCAGAAGCCGGCATATATGAACCCGAAATCGGGGGAGAGGTAGGGACAGTAGTAGACCATTGGGCTTGCCTAAGTTGCCTTGATACGGTTCGGCGCGCGCCGTCATTGTGGGGTGCCGGGTCGCCCCTGGCAAACGAGCGTAGGCGACGGCTCTGGGACCGGGGACAGGTTCTGAGGCAGTAGCCCACCAAGGTCCCTTTCCTTTTCAGGGCAGCGGTTAGGAGATAGGTTCCCAACCCTCGATTGGTCCCCCGCCCAGGCAGCGATCACCCATATAGAAGACGGCGCTCTGACCGGGGGTGATGTCACGCAGAGGGTGGTCGAGGACCACCTCTACCCGGTCCTCGTCGAGGACGGTAACGGTGGCGGGGATGGGCTCGGTATGGTAGCGGATCTCGACTTCCAGGCGCATTATGGGTGCCTCAGGACCGCCCTCGATCCAGTGTACCGGCGAGGCGGTGAGGCGATCCCTTCCAAGGGCACCAGCGGGGCCGACCACCAGAAGGTTCTCCTCCGGCCGGATGTCCAGGACGTAGAGGGGCTCGGGGGCGGCGATCCCCAGCCCCCTCCGCTGGCCGATGGTGTGGAAGGCCACTCCCTGATGGGTGCCCAGGCGGTTCCCCTCCCGGTCCACGATGGCCCCGGGGATGACCGTCCGCGGGGCCCACTGCCGTAGGAAGCGCCGGTAGTCACCATCGTGGACGAAGCAGAGGTCCTGGCTCTCGGGGCGTTGGGCTACCCGCAACCCTCGCTCCGAGGCCAGGCTACGGACCTCGGCCTTGGTGAGGTCGCCCAGGGGGAAGAGCGCCCTCCGCAGTTGGCGCTGGCTCAGCCGGTGCAGCATGTAGGACTGGTCCTTGGAGCGGTCCACCCCTCGCCACAACTGCCGGGTGCCTTCGGGGGCGGTGCGGGTGCGGGCGTAATGGCCGGTGGCCAGGCGGCCGGCTCCCAGGGCCAGGGCGTAGTCCAGGAGGAAGCCGAAGCGGACCCGACGATTGCAGACCACGCAGGGGTTGGGGGTCCGGCCTTGGGTGTACTCGGCGGTGAAGTCGCCCACCACCTGTTCCTTGAAGGTCCGCTCGGCGTTGATGAGGTAGAAGGGGATGCCCAGATGGTGGGCCACCGCCCGCGCCTCCTCAACGGCGTCGGGAGCGCAGCAGCGGTTGCTGCTCTCCACCCCGGGGGCGATCTCGGACCAAAGCCGAAGCATGATCCCGATCACCTCGTATCCCTGTTCGACCAGGAGGGCAGCGGCGGTGGAGGAATCCACCCCGCCGCTCATGGCCACCACCACCGGTTCGCTCACGGCGCTAGGCCGAGCATGGAAACGGGGAGGGTGCTGAGCATTTCTCCGAGTTAGCTGTCTTCGTAGGCATTCACGAACTCGCCGTTTCCGAAGGTCTCGATGTGAAAGGCGATAGCGGATCGCGCGTCAGCCAGGGCCTCTTCGTAAGTGTCACCTTGGGCTACTACAACGCCCTTGAGGCCCAGGGGATAGGCTACGTATCCGTCGGGATGCTTCTCTACGATGACCTTGATGTGTCTCAGCATGTTCGTTTCCTTCATCCTCCGTCCCCGCTACCTATACTCGAGCATCTCTTCGATGCCGAGACCGACATCCTTGGCGATCTGGCGCAGGACGATGGGAGACAGGTCCCGCCCCTGATGGAAGGGCACGGTGGTGCGGCGGCCATCGGCATGGCGATACTGCTTGTGGGACCCTCGCTGCCGCACCTCGACGAAGCCCAGCCGCTCGATGATCGCCGTGATTTCGGGGGGCTTGAGGATCGGGCCCACGCCCATCAGTCCACGATCACCATCTGGGTGCCGACGAACTGGCCCGCCAGGGGCGGCTCCCCATCCTCGAGCAGCATCTGGATGACTTCGCGGAGGTTCTCCTGGAGTTCGTCGAGGGTTTCCGCCTGGGTGTGGGCCCCAGGGAAGCAGGGGACGTAGCCCACGTACAGGCCGGTATTGGGGCACTTCTCGACCACCGCGGTAAAGGTTCTCATGCGTTGCTGCTCCCTGTTTCCGTGTCCGCCGCGCCGAGCTTCGGCCCCCTGACGATAGCAGAGCCCGGGGGCGGCGCAAGTTGGGGAGCGCAGTAGTTCCGAGCCGGGGGGATGACTCATGGCGACGGGGCCGCCCCTACCGACCGAGGGCGAATACAAGATTCGCCCCTACGAAGGAACCCGCACCGGACCGGGACCCCGAAGCCTAGCTGGCGAGGGTGGCCCCCAGCTCACGGCAGCGGTCCTGGCCCGTCTCCAGCTCCGCCACGGGGATGGTCAGCGTCTTCTTGACCTCGGAGAAGCCGAAGTACCCGGCGAGCTGCTCCATCATGTTGAGGGTGGCAGCCGGCTCACTGGCATGGCAGATGATGCCGGCGAAGGTGCCGGCCTTGCCGATCTGGTCCTTCTGCATCCATAGCCGCTCGAAGAGCTTCTTGGTCTCGCCGGCCATGGTGCCGAAGGTCTGGGGGGTGGCGACCACGAAGACGTCGGCGCCGGCAACGTCCGCGGCGCTGATGCCGGCGGCTTCCTTGAGCACCACCTCGGCCCCGGCCTTCTTGGCGCCGTCAGCGGCCGCCTCGGCCAGGGTCTTGGTCTTGCCCGTGAATGAGAAGTACGCGATCACTACCTTAGACATAACAATCTCCTTTGCAGACTGGGCCGGTGCGGGAATGCCACCCCCGCGCTGCGGCCTCTCTCTCCATTCTCGGTGGCGAGACACCCAGGAGACATGGTATCACGGGCGGGCATAAAGGTATAGTATCAGAAGCGCCAGGCCCTTGGAGGTCTCGAAGGCCTTTGGGGTCTACGAGGAAACAGGAGTAGTGAGCATGAAGAAGATAGGTTGGGGCATAGTTGGGTGCAGCGATATCGTCGAACGCCGGGCGGGGGAGGCCATCCGCTCCCAACCCAACAGCGAGATCGTCGCCTTCCACTCCCGGAGCCGGGACCGGGCTCGGGCCTTCGCCGAGCGCTACGGCGCCCCGGCCCACTACGACGACCTGGACCGCCTCCTGGCCGATGACCGGGTGGACATCGTCTACGTGGCCACCGAGGTGGATCGCCACGCCGAGCAGGCCATCGCCGCCGTCCGCGCCGGCAAGCACGTCCTGGTGGAGAAACCCATGGCCCTGGACGTGGATCAGTGCCGGGCCATGATCCGGGCCGCCGAGGAGAGCGGCGTCCACCTGGAGGTAGCCTACTATGCCCGCTTCCTCCCCAAATCCCGGGCCATGCGCGAGGTCATCGCCCAAGGCCGGCTGGGGAAGGTGGTGCGGGCCGTCATCCGGGTGATCGGCTACTACAACCCCGACCCCTCCGACCCCAAGCATTGGCGGGTGACCGGGCGGGGCGGGGGGAACATGCTGGCCGACGTGGGCAGCCACCGGCTGGACCTGCTCGCCTACCTGACCGGCAGCCGCCCGACGGCGGTGTGCGGCTTCGCCGACCACCTGAGCCTGCCCTACGAGGCGGCAGACACCGAGACCGCCCTGGTCCGTCTGGACAACGGGGCCCACGTCACCGTCCTGGCCAACGCCAACATCCCCCACGCGGGGCGGTTCAGCAGCGTCGAGATCTTCGGCACCGAGGGCTCTCTCTTGACTGACCCCTGGTCCGACGAGCCGGTGATGGTGGAGGGCAGCGACATGGAGCCCATCGCGGTGGAGACGGCGAGCAACGCTCATTTCCCCATGATAGACGACTTCGCCCGCGCCATCGCCGAGGGGAGGGCCCCTCGCTTCAGCGGGATGGACGGCCTGTGGGCCACGGCCGTGATCGCGGGGACGTACGAGTCTCAGCGGACGGGGCGGGTGGTGGAGATCGGGGAGGGCTAGCCAGGGAGGCACGGAGACACGGAGGAGGCAGCAGCTGGGTCGCACTGTCGCTGCCGGGCCGACGGTCCTTCCTGGCTACCTACCTTCCCTCCCCCAGCCTGCCCTCCCCGCTTATCCTGGGGATCAGCCGGGTCCGGTGGCCTTCTCCACGTATTCCCGGATAGGCCGCAGCAGGCTGGTCAGCTCCATGGGCAGGACGAACTTGGTGGCCGGGCTGTTGCCCAGCATGGTCAGGGTGTCGAGGTACTGGAGGCTCATGGTCTTGTCGTCCACCCCTCGGGCCACCTTGAACACGGTGTCCAATGCCAGGGAGAAACCTTCCGCCCGTAGAATGGCCGCCTGCCGGTCGCCCTCGGCCCGGAGCACGGTGGCCTGCTTCTCGCCTTGCGCCACCATGACGGACGCCTCCCGCTTACCGTCGGCCTCGGTGACCATGGCCCTTCTCTCGCGCTCGGCCGCCAACTGTCGGTTCATGGCCGCCTGCACTCCCTGGGGCGGGGTGATCTCCCGGATCTCCACGCTGGTGACTTTCACCCCCCAGCGCTCGGTGACCTCGTCCAGCTTCACCCGCAGCACCCGGTTGATGTCCTCCCGCTTGGCCAAGACGTCATCCAGGAGGATGTCGCCGATGACGGCTCGCAGGGTGGTGATGGCTATCCCCTGGGAGGCGCCGGCCACATTGCCCACCTGAACCACCGTCGCCACCGGGTCAATCACCTTCCAGTAGATGAGGAAGTCTATGTCAATGGGGGCGTTGTCTTTGGTGATGCAGGTCTGCTTGGGGATCTCCAGGAAGACCTCCCGTAGGTCCACGATCTGCGCCTTGTCAATGAAGGGAATGAGGATGACGATCCCGGGGCCCCGCTGCCCCACCGCTCGCCCCAGGCGGAACACCACCAACCGCTGGTACTCGCGGACGATCTTCACCGCCATGAGCACCACCGGGAAGAGCACGAAAAGGACTATGACCAGTACGACTATGGCTCCAACCGCCTGAAGCATCGCTGCCGCTCCTCTAGCTCCGCGAGCGACGGACCTGCAGTCGCAGGCCGTCAATGGCGACCACTACCACGTCGTCCCCGGACGGAACCGGGCCATCCTCGGCCTCGGCGGTCCAGGTCTCACCCCCGATGCGCACCACCCCCACCGGGTCCAAGGCCGACTCGGCGATCCCTGTCCGCCCGAGGACCACCTGCTTGCCGCTCAGGGCCGCCTGCCGCTGGGCCTTCACCGCCGCCCGCACCACGACGGCGAAGAACCCCACCAGCACCAGGGTGTTAGCCGCCAGCACCCAGGGACTGACCCTCACCAAGGGTGAGCTGGGGGCGGCGGGCGAGAAGGGGCTGAACAGGAACAGGGAACCCAAGACGAAAGCGATGCCGCCGGCGATGGAGAGAGCGAACCCCGCCACTTTGATGTCGAGAATGAACATCAGAATGGCCAGGACGATGAGGGCCACCCCGCCCCAGTTCACCGGCAGGCTGCCCAGGGCCACGAAGGCGATCAGCAGGGCGATGACGCCGGTGGCGCCGGGGAATATGGCACCCGGATGATAGAGCTCGGCGATCAGGGCGATCATGCCCAGGGTGAGGAGGATGTAGGCGATGTTGGGGTCCACGATGGCGTGGGCCACCGTCTCCAGGGCGGTCATAGGGTAGGCTTGGACGGTGGCACCCTCGAGATCCAGGGTCACCTCGCGCCCCCCGACGGTGAGGGTACGGCCGTCGAGCGCCGCCAGCAGGCCGTCTAGGTCCGGGACCACTAGGTCCACCACGCCCCGTTCAGCGGCCTCGTCGGCGGCCAGGGACTCACTGTCGCGGACCGCCTGTTCCACCCAGTCGGCGTTCCGGCCCCGCTGCCGGGCGATGGCTTGGATGTAGGCCACGGCGTCGTTGGTCACCTTGCCGGCCATGGTGTCCGACACGTCACCGCCGCCGAGATCAACCGGATGGGCGGCGCCGATGTTCGTCCCCGGGGCCATGGCGGCGATGTCGGCGGCCACGGTGATGAACAGCCCAGCGGAGGCGGCCCGAGCCCCGGGAGGAGCCACAAAGACGGCCACCGGCACCCGGGAGTTGAGGATGGCCTGCACCATCTGGCGCATGGAGCCGTCCAGGCCCCCGGGCGTATCCAGGGTGACCACCACCAGCCGCGCCCCCCTGGTCTCGGCGGCGGCGATGCCCCGCTCGAGGTAGCGGGCCGCCAAGGGGTCAATCACCCCTCGGACCTCCAGGACCACTACCGGCGCCGGCTCCTGGGCCCCCACCCAGGCAGGCAGAATAGCGACTACCAGTACCGCCAGGGCCACCGCCGATAATGCCTGGCGCCCCCGGCCCCCGATCCACCCCCATACATCCATCTCGGCCTCCAAACGCACGCGATCCGCACCCCGGCGACCTGAGACAATTGTATCATTGTCTACGCCGGAAGCCAAGAATGGGATCTCTCCCGGAGACGTCTCACGCAAAGACGCAAAGAAGAACAGAGATAAGGGGGAAAAGAACAATTTTGTCCGGGTTCGTGTGATGTCGGGCGACGGAAGGGCGGCGGTCTGAAGGCCGCCGCTGAGGGCCTTCGGCCAGGGTAGAGGCCACGCGGTTTTCTCGGCCGAAGGCCCTCAGCGGGCGCCTTTAGTCGCCCGCCCTCTCCCGCGTCGCCTGCCGGCACTCACCCCAGGGAAACCCCAACCCATTCCATCCTCACACGAACCATGACAATTTCTTGTATTTCTTGCCGTTCTTTGCGCCTTAGCGTCTTTGCGTGAGGTCGTATCTTCCCCTCAGACCTCGGCCAGGCGGTAGGCGGGAACGGAGGCGGTGCGGGTGCGGCCGCGGCTGTCGTCGTAGGTGATCTCCCAGACCGGAGCCCAGGCCAGGGCCAGCAGATCCACCTTGACGTCGCTCTTGCGGGGGGTGACCCGCTTCTCCTGAAGGTCCTCCACCGCCCGGTCCCACTCCTCGGTAAGGTCCTGGGCCTCCCGCTCCAACTCGCTCTTGAGGTCGTCCAGGTCGGCCTGGAGGCGGGCGATGTCAGCCTCGGCCTCCTGGACATCGGCCTGGGCCTTGCTGGTGAGCCGACGCTTGGTGGCGGCCGTGCTGAGCGAGCGCCGCCGCCGTCCGAACAGCCCCAGCACCCCGGCGATGGTCTCCAGGCCGGACACCA
>JBBQIE010000087.1:0-7468 GCA_038324625.1 Anaerolineae bacterium
GTGAGCCGGTTCACCGAGAAGCCCGACGACGACACCGCCGCCCGGTTCGTCGAGGGCGGCAGGCACTTCTGGAACAGCGGCATGTTCATCTGGCGAGCCGACCACATCCTGGAGGCCATAGAGAAGTACCTGCCCCGGTTGTACCGGCAGCTCTCCGCCATCGAGCCGAAGTTGGGTACCGAAGGCGAAGAGCAAGCGATCGAAGCCGCCTGGCAGGACATCGAGCCGGTGAGCGTGGACGTCGGGGTCCTGGAGCGAGCCGACAACGTGGTGGTGATACCGGCCGACCTGGGCTGGAGCGACGTGGGCACTTGGGCCAGCTTGGCCGAGGTCCTGCCCGCCGACGACTCCGACAACGTGGTCATCAGCGGCGAGCACCTATCGTCGGACACCACCGGAGCGGTGATCTGCGGTCGGAAGCGGCTGATTGCCACCGTGGGCCTGCGGGACATCGTCATCGTGGATACCGAGGACGTGATCCTGGTCTGCCCCAAGAACCGGGCCCAGGACGTCAAGGACCTAGTCGAGAAACTGAAGTCGCAACAGCGACATGAGTACTTATAGGGAGCCGATTCCGCTTTGAGTGATTTGAACGACATTCAAGTGTACTGCCTCAAGTGCCGGGCCAAGGTAGATATGCAGGACCCACAGCCCGGCCTCTCCAAGAAAGGTGCCCCCGGCATCGCCGGAACCTGCCCCACCTGCGGCGGTAACCTCTTCCGCCGCCTCAAGTCGGCTGGAGAAGAGAGAGAGAAGCCGGCTAAGAAAACCAAGAAGGCCAAGAAGGCCACGACCGGGCGCGGCAGCAAGCTGGTGATCGTCGAGTCGCCCACCAAAGCCCGCACCATCCAGCGCTACCTGGGCCGGGGCTATTCGGTGAAAGCCTCTGTCGGACACGTGCGCGACCTGCTCCGATCCAAGCTCTCGGTAGACACTGAGGACAACTATGCGCCCACCTACCGCATCCCCAACGACAAGCGGGCCGTGGTCAAGGACCTGAAGAAGGCGGTGGAGGGGGCCTCCCAGGTCTTCCTGGCCACCGACCTCGACCGAGAGGGAGAGGCCATCGCCTGGCACGTGATGGAAGCCACCGACCTGGAGCCGGAGAGGGCTCGCCGGGTGGTCTTCCACGAGATCACCAAGGAAGCCATCGCCGAGGCCTTCGCCCATCCCCGCGCCATTGACGACAACCTGGTGGACGCCCAGCAAGCCCGGCGCATCCTGGACCGCTTGGTGGGCTACCAGTTGACGCCCCTGCTCTGGGAGAAGGTCCGGGGTCGGCTGTCCGCCGGCCGGGTGCAGTCGGTCACCGTGCGCCTGATCGTGGAGCGAGAGCGCGAGATCCGCGCCTTCGTCCCCGAGGAGTACTGGACCCTGGATGCCCTCTTGGCCAAGGCCGGGCAGGCGAAGAGCCGCTTCAAGGCCGGCCTGGCCAAGATAGACGGCGCCGACTTCGAGCTGGGCAGTCAGGCCGGCGCCGATGCCGTGGTCAAGGACCTGGACCGGGCCGCCTTCACCGTGGAGAGCGTCAAGACCGGCACCCGAAAGCGCTCACCCTCCCCACCCTTCATCACCAGCACCCTTCAGCAAGAGGCATCCAAAGCCCTCGGCTTCCAGGCAGCGCGCACCATGCGGGTGGCCCAGCAGCTCTATGAGGGCGTCGAGCTGGGGTCGGAAGGCTCGGTGGGCCTCATCACCTACATGCGTACCGACAGCGTCCACGTGGCCGAGTCCGCCCTGAGCGAGACCCGCGAGGTGGTGAAGGGTCGGTTCGGCCCCGAGTTCCTGCCGGACAAGGCCAAGCGCTTCCGCACCCGCTCCAAGAGCGCCCAGGAGGCCCACGAGGCTATCCGCCCCACCTCGGTGTCGCGGACGCCGGAGATGTTGGCGCCCCACCTCAGTCGAGATCAACTGACCCTCTACCGCCTGATCTGGCGGCGCATGGTTGCCTCCCAGATGAAGTCGGCCCTCTACGACACCCTGTCCGTCGAGGTGGCGGCGGTCCCGGTAGCGGGCGAGCGCACCTACCTCTTCCGCGCCAGCGGCTCCACCCTTCGGTTCCCCGGCTACCTAGCCGCCTACGGGGAAAGCGCCAAGGACGACAGCCCCTCCATACCGCCCCTGAAGGAGGGCGAGCCCCTCGACCTGATCGAGCTATTGCCGGAGCAGCACTTTACTCAAGCGCCGCCGCGCTACAACGAGGCCAGCCTCATCCGGGCCCTGGAGAGCAAGGGCATCGGTCGCCCCAGCACCTACGCCTCCATCATCTCAACCGTCATCGCCCGCGGCTACGTCGAGCGTCAGCAGCGCAATCTGGTCCCCACCGATACCGCCTTCGTGGTCAACGACCTCCTGGTTCAGTACTTCCCCAAGGTCCTGGACGCCGGCTTCACCGCCCAGATGGAGACCGACCTGGATGAGATCGCCGCCGGCCACAAGGAATGGGTGCCGGTGGTGGACGAGTTCTACCGTCCCTTCCACGAGCGCCTGGAGCACGCCCGCGCCGAGATGGAATCGGTGAAGGTCGAGGACGAGCCGGCCGGGGAGGACTGCGAGAAGTGTGGGGCTCCCATGGTGATCAAGTTCGGGCGCTTCGGGAAGTTCATCGGCTGCAGCAACTACCCGGAGTGCAAGAACACCAAGCCCTTCCTGGAGAAGGTCGGGGTGGACTGCCCCAAGTGCGGCGCCGACCTGGTCCGCCGCCGCAGCCGCAAAGGACGGCCCTTCTACGGCTGCTCCGCCTATCCCGAGTGCGACTTCGCCACGAACTCCACTCCCCTGCCCCAGAAATGCTCTAGCTGTGGGGGCTTCATGGTACAGAAGGGCAAGAAGGCCGAATGCACCGCCTGCGAGCACCGGGAGCCCATCGCCAACGCCGAGGAAGAGTCGGAGGCGGTGGCCGAAGAGGCGTAGCAGTAGCAGCCCAGGGCCGGGGGAGTCTCAAGCAGAGGCATCAGGGAATAACGAACGCCGCCCTCTGGACGACAACCTTTCGCGTTCTCGCCCCTTTTCTGTCCTGGTTCGAGTGAGGATGGAATGGGGTTGGAGTGGCCCTGGGACAAGCGCCAGCAGACCCCGCGGGAGAGGCGGGCGACTAAAGGCGCCCGCTGAGGGCCTTCGGCCAAGCAAGCCGCGCGGCCGGTGCAAGATGGCGCCGGCCTACGAACCGGTCCTGGCTCATTGCTCCATATCATCACCTGACCCTCACCCCTTGGCCGAAGGCCCTCAGCAATAGGCACGGCAGTGTCCGCGGCGGCCTTCTGACCGCCGCCCTCCCGCCGCCTGACATCACTCGAACCAGGACATTTTCGCCCCTTTTCGCGTCGTTCGCGATCCAAATATCACCGCGCGGTCGGGCGCGATCCGGGTTAGCGCTCGATAGCCCGCCGAAGCACTTCCAGGTAGTACTTGTAGTTGTCCAGAGTGACGTCCGGCGGCACCCGGTGGTCCACCGTGGGTATGTACCCGCCGTCGTCCATCAGGGGCTTGCGGCGGGCCACCTCGGCGTCAATGGCCTCCCGCCCGGCGATGAGGGCCATCTTGTCGATACCCCCGATGATGAGCAGATCACGGCCGACCTGCTGACGTATCTCCCAGGGATCCTCGTTGCAGCGCGCCTCCCAGGGAAACATGCAGTTGACCCCCGCCTCCAGCCACAGCGGCAGCAGCTGGTCAATGCGGCCATCGCAATCCACGTACACCACGTCCACCCCGTGCCGGTGGAGCACCTCGGTGATGCGCCGGTACTGCGGCACCATCATCTCTTGGAACAGCTTGGGCGACAGCAGGGGACCGGTGTTGTAGGCCATGTCCTCCCAGAAGCTAGCGTAGTCCAGTTGGATGGACTCCAGCACCGGGGTGATCACCTGGATGGCCAGGTCGGCGAAGTGCCGCATCATGTCCTGCACCAGACCCGGGTCGTCGTAGACCATCACCGAGAGGTTCTCCACCCCCATGAGGTTCCGGGCCCAGCCGTAGATGCTCCCGCAACTGATGCCGAGGGGATAGTCCCGGTCTCTCCGAGTGCGCACGGCGTCCTCGAAATACTCCGGCAGCCGCCGGGGCGAGGTGGGGTCGTAGCGCTTCTTCACCGCCTCCCAGGAGGCCCGATCTTTGACCGGGAACTCCAGGAAATGGGGGATGGAGCTGCCGTCCTTGCGCCGCTCCAGCTTCACCCCCTGGGTATCAATCACCACCTCGCTGATGCCCCGATCCTCCAGGACCTTCTCCTCAAACGGCGGCAGCATCCCCAGGCTGACGGGGAAGTGCTCGTATTGCCGGTCCATCCCGAAGTAGGTGTTGAACCAGACGTCCCTGGGCAGTCCCTGCCCATACCACTCGTCCACCGTCTCCGTCCAGAAGCCGAAGTCCCAGAAGGGGATACGGTCCACGTCCTGGTAGTGCATCGTCCTCACGAAGCGCTCACGATCGTTCAATGGGCCTCCGTCCTGATCTCATCTTGGCAGCGGGGCAGAATAGCCCCGCGGGCCCACCCCTGTCAAAGGGAGG
Organism: Anaerolineae bacterium; assembly: GCA_038324625.1. Lineage (GTDB taxonomy): Bacteria > Chloroflexota > Anaerolineae > DRVO01 > DRVO01 > JBBQIE01. The sequence continues at coordinate 4,510 of JBBQIE010000087.1, forward strand.
CTCGCGGGGCCTGAGAGGTACGCGGTCGAAGCCGGGAGAGTCTAATCCGCGAAGGTCACATCCGCCGGCATGCCAGGCTTCAGATCCCGATCCGGGTTCGGGGCGGTGATCTTTACCGCGTAGACCGTGGTCTTGCGCCCGTCCACCGTTTGCACGTTGCGGGGCGTGAACTCGGCCTGGTCGGCGATGTAGCGCACCGTGCCCGCGAAGGTCTTGCCCGGGAAGGCATCCACCTCGATGGACACCGCATCCCCGACGCTGATTCGCCCGTAGTCATCCTCGGGCACGTAGACGGTCAACTCCACCTCATCCAGTTGGCCGATGGTCAGCATCGTCCCCCCGGGAGCGGCCATCTCCCCCACTTTCACCGCCTGCGACAGGATCACCCCCGAGACCGGCGATTCGGTAGCGGTCTTGTCGAGCTGCACCTGAATGAGGGCCAGGGCCGCCTGGGCCTGGGCCAGATTGGCCTCCGCCTGCGGAATGGCCGTCTCCGCCAGGGTCACCCCGGAGCGGGCCGCTTCGACCGACACCGAGTACTCGCCGCTCTGCAGAGCGCTCAGCCGGTCGCGGGCGGTATCGAGGCGCGTCTGGCCCACCGCCACCCGCGCCCGCGCCTCCATGACCTCGTCGGCGACGGTGGTGGTCAGTATCCGCCGGTATTCCAGTTGCGCCGCCTCCAGTTCCTTCAGGGCCGAATCGTGGGCGTCCGCGGCCATCTCCTGGAGGGTCTCGTTGGCGGTAGCCTGGGCCTGCAATAGGGTCGGCACCGCCACCGAAAAGGCCGCCTGCGCCCGCGCCAGTCGGTCTTCCGCCTGCACGAAGCGGACGTTGCTGCCCTTCTGTAGGGCCTGCTCCAGATTGGCCGCCTGCGCCGCTAGGTTGTCGGTGGCTGCCTGGACCTCCGCCTGCGCCGCCTCGATCAGCTCCCCTCTTCCGAAATACCAGGTGGGCAGGTTGAACTCCGCCGGCTGGGTGGCCATCCAGGACTCCGTCCGGCTCTGCTGATCCTGCAGCCGAGCCCCCTGTACCGCCAGTCGTTCCTGGACTCGGGCGTTGTCCACCTGCGCCCGCGCTGCCTCCAAGGAGGCCTCCGCCGCCCGCGCCGCTTCCTCGGCTTGGTCCTGCTGGGCCCGGAGGAGCTGGTCGTCCACCCGGAAGAGGACATCCCCGACGGCGACGCTGTCGCCCTCCCGGAAGCCGACCTCGGTCACCTTCCCCCCAACCTCGGTGGATATTCGGATCTCATTGGCGGATACCCGTCCGGAAGCCATCAGCGGCCCCGGCTCACCGTTTCCGCCCACGCCGGCGCACCCGGCCAGGGACGTCACTATCAAGACGATCAAGGCGGGAAGCAGCGCCTTTTTCCACATGGATTCTCTCCTGTCTCTGAGTTCGGTGCGGCGCAAAACCTAGATCCGCTTGCGGAAGGCCAACACGCTGGCGGTGAAATAGCCGATGCTGAGGACGATCAGCGGCCAGATGGAGGGCCAGAGGAACCGGGCGCTCACCCCCTTGAGCATCACTCCCCGCGTTATCTCCAAATAGTGGGTGACCGGCATCAGCTCGCTGAACCAGTAGGTCAAGGCCGGCATATTGTCTCGGGAGAACATCAGGCCCGAGAGAATGACCCCCGGAATGATGACCACGAAGACGGTGAGATAGATGGCCTGCATCTGCGACTGGGAGATGTTGGAGATCAGCACTCCCATTCCCAGGGAGCCCACGATGAAGACGGCGCTCAGGCCCAGCAGTTCCCAGTAACTCCCCGTGACGCTGACCCCGAACAGCAGATCCCCTAACCAAAGCAGCACCACGGTGTTCCCCAGGGAGACCAGCAGGTACGGCAGGATCTTCCCCAGCATCAGCTCCCAGGAGCGAATGGGAGTGACGATGAGCTGCTCCATGGTGCCCTGCTCTCGCTCCTTCACGATCGCCAAGGCCGTCAATAGAAGCGCCTGCACCTGCAAGATGATGGGGATCAGCCCGGGGATCATGTAGAGTTCAGAGTCGCTGTTGGGGTTGTAGAGCATTCGTATGTAGGGCTCGACCGGCAGAGACAGGTTCGCCACCCCGCCGCCGACGGTGATCCTCTCCACCAAGATGTCCTGGGCCGCCATCTGAGCGATGGCGCTCAACTTGAGCTGCGTGGTCTGGACGATGCTCGGGTCCGCCGACCCGTTGACGTAGAGCTGGATGTCGGCCGACTGGCCGGTGGCGACCTTCCGCCCGAAGTCCTCGGGAATGTAGAGCCCCGCTTTCACCTGATCGCGGTCCATCAAAGCGAGGATGTCCTCCTCGCTTTGGGCCACGAAGCGCACCATGAAGTCGCCGCTAGCGGTGAATCGGCTCACCAACTCGTCGCTGGCCGCGGTCCGCGACATGTCGGCCACCGCCAAGGGGATGTCGGTGGACTCACCGGAGATGCCGAAGCCCAGGAGGACCAGCAGGAGGGCGGGAAGCAGCAGGATCAGAGCCATGGTCCGGGGGTCGCGCCAGATGTGCTGGAACTCTTTTCCAATGATGGTCCAAAGACGTTCCATATCGCTATTCCCCCTTGCCTGAGGCGGCCATGGCCTCTCGCGCTGCCGTCCGGTAACGGTCCTCCACCAGGGCAATGAAGACGTCCTCGAGTGAGGGCTGCGCCGCCTCCATCCGGTGAAGATGCAATCCCTCCGCCTCCAGGGCCGGGCGGAAACCGGCCTCCACCTCGGCATCCTTCACTACCACGTGCAGCACCGCCCCATGAACGGCGCTATCGAGCACTCCCGGGAGGCCCTCCAGGACACCCTCGGCGATGGCGGGCGCATCCACCTCCAGCTCCAAGAGACGCCCGGGCATGTCCGCCTTCAGGGTGTCCGGGGCGGCCACGGCGATCATCTTCCCCCCGAACATCATGCCGATGGTGTTGCAGTATTCGGCCTCGTCCATGTAGTGGGTGGTCGCCAGCACGCTCATC
>JBBQIE010000088.1:0-7464 GCA_038324625.1 Anaerolineae bacterium
GCCGGTCCATCCGATCAGCGAGAGGATAATGGTGATGCTGAAGTAGATGCGCAGGGACGGCCAGTTGGTGGGCACCGCCGCCGCCAGTCCCATCCATAGTGGAATCGTGGGAATGGAGCGGAGGAACTCGATCAGCCGCTGCAGGGCCTCATCCAGGATGCCACCGTAGAAGCCGGACACCCCTCCGATCAGGGTGCCGAGCACGAAGCTCATAGCCACGCCCACCAATCCGATGGACATGGAGATGCGAGTGCCGTAGATGATGCGGGAGAGAACGTCTCTCCCCACCTTGTCCGCCCCCAACAAGTGTACGGGATCCACGTCCACGATGGGTCCGAAGAGATGCACGTCCGACTTGAGCAGGCCCCAGAGCTCGTATTCCTCCCCATGGACGAAAAGGCCCAGCGGGATCTTCTGCCCCGGGTCAATGGTGAACACCCGGCGCAGAGCCTCCTGCTCGATCACCTGGGTAAGGCCATAGACGTAGGGCCTCACCAGCCGGCCCTCATCCACGAAGTGAATGGCCTGCGGGGGCGAGTAGGTGTGCTTGGAGCGGTAGGTATCCGAGAGGTAGGGGGCTATGGGCTCCACGAAGACAGCCACTAGGTACAGGAGGATGATGACCAACCCGGCGGTGATGGCCAGCCTGTGCTTGCGAAAGCGCCACCATATCAGCTGCCACTGGGAGGCCACATAAATCCCGCCCTCGACCGCCTCTCGCGCCGCCTCATCGGCGGGGGTGTCGCTCGGCGGCCCCAGGATCTCCTCATCTCGCGTGGCCGGTTGCTGCCTACTCATATGGTCGCCACCCTCTAGCTGAACCTGATCCGCGGGTCGAGCCAGGCCAGCAGTATGTCCGAAACGAGGGTGCCGAAGACGGTCAACACACTCAGCATGAAGATGAAGCTCCCCGCCATGTACATGTCTTGGGAGCGGAGGGCCCGCAGGAGCAGGGGCCCGGTGATGGGCAGGTTCAGGACCACGGCCACGATCACCGACCCCGACACCAGGCTGGGCAGATACCATCCCACGGTGCTGATGAACGGGTTCAGGGCCGAGCGTACCGGGTACTTCATCAGGAGCGTGCGCTCCTTGAGCCCTTTGGCCCTGGCGGTGAGGACGTAGGGCTTGCGCAGCTCATCCAGCAAGTTGGCCCGCATGATGCGGATCAAGCCGGCGGCGCCACTGGTGCCCAGCACCACCATGGGTATTCCTAGGTGCTTCACCAGGTCCCAGATCTTGGCCAGGCTCCACCGAGCTTGCTCGAACTCGGGAGAGAAGAGCCCACCCACGCTCTGCCCGAAGTAAGAGAAAGCCACCCACATGAGGACCAAGGCCAAGAGGAAGTCCGGGGTGGCCACCCCCAGGAAACTGATGAAGGTGGCGACGTAATCCCCGATCGAGTACTGCCTCACGGCAGAGAAGATACCTATAGGGAAGGCCACTACCCAGGTAAAGAGCAGGGCCGCCAGCGAGAGCAGAAAGGTGAGCGCCAGGCGGTCCCAGAGCAGATCCTTCACCGGTCGGCCCCAGTCCATGGACCAGCCGAAGTCGCCCTGGAGCATGTTCCGCACCCACCGGTAGTACTGGACGTGGATGGGCTGGCCGAGACCGTATCGGTCCCGGAGAGAGGCGATCACGTCCTCCTCCACCAGGTCCCCCATGGCGGAGAGTTGAGCCACGTAGGTAGTGAGGTAGTCCCCCGGCGGTAGTTGGATGATGGCGAAGGAGACGATGGAGATGGCAATGAGGGTGGGAACCATGAGGACGACGCGCCGGCTGATGTACTGGAGCACTTCCTCTCCTCTCCAAGATCGGGCCGCACACCGGGTCCGCTCCCGATGGTGAGAACGGGGCGAGAGCTGGCCGGTGCGCCGGCCAGACCGTGTGGCCGTTGCCTCGCCCTGTGCCCCTAGGGGGCGCTCTCGGGCAAGACACACGGTATCGGTTGAGGCGCTAAGAAGTCAGAAACCGGAGACTGATCGAAGTATACCACGCCGGTCCAGATGCGGCCAAGCCAAATCACACTCGCCCAGTCATCCTAGACCCCGTCGAGGCCATGACTATCGGGCGTAGGGATCGGCGGCGTCCCGCAGGCCGTCCCCCACGAAGTTGAAGGCGAGTACGGCCAGCACCACCGCCAACCCGGGCAAGAGCAGCCAGGGCGAGGTGGCCACGGCCCGCAGATTCTGCGATTCCTGGAGCAGCACCCCCCAACTGATCACCGGCGGCCTCAGCCCCAGTCCCAGGAAACTCAGGGAGGTCTCGGCCAAGATCATGCCGGGAATGCTCAGGGTCATGGCAGCGATGATGTGGCTGAGGAAGGAGGGCACCATGTGCCGGACGATGATCCGCAGGTCGTTGGCTCCGGCCAACCGGGCCGACATCACGAAGTCCTCCTCGCGCAAGGAGAGGAACCGGCCCCGAACCACCCGGGCCATGCCGGTCCAACTGACGAGGGAGAGGATCACGGTGATGGCGAAGTACACCTTGAGGGGCGACCACTCCTTGGGTACCGCCGCCGAGAGGGCCATCCACAGGGGGATGGTGGGAATGGAGCGGATGAACTCGATTATTCGCTGGATGATGATATCCGGCGCCCCGCCGTAGTATCCGGAGATGCCGCCGATGAGGATGCCCAGCACCAGGCTGATGGCTATTCCGACCAGACCGACGGACATGGACACGCGGGTGCCGTAGACGATTCGCGAGAACACGTCTCGCCCCAGCCGGTCAGCCCCGATGGGGAAGTAGACGGAGTCCACGTCGCCCAGGCCAAAGAGGTGGATGTCGGTCTCGATCAGCCCCCAGAGCTTGTAGGGGGCTCCCTCGACGAGGAGGTGAAGGGGGTAGACCCGCTCGTAGTCGGTCTCGAACACCATCTTCATGGTTCTCTGGTCACGTTCCTGGGTGAGGCCGTAGACGAACGGCCGCAGGTGGAACTGACCTTCCCGATCCACGAAGTGAATCAGCTGCGGAGGGGCGTAAGTGTAGCGCACATCGTACTTGTTGGGGTCGTAGGGCGAGACGAACTCGGCGAAGATGGCGATCCCATAGAGGACGATGAGGATCACCCCCGAGAGGATGGCCGCCCGGTGCTTCCGGAAGCGCCACCACATCAGCTGCCATTGCGAAGCCACGAAGAGGCGCTCACTCTCTTCCGCCGCGGTTACGTCATCCACCAGATCCACATCCGCCACCTGCCTGTCCTCCCTCGCCACCGACAGCCCTCCCTACCGGTTATTGCAGTCCATAGCGGATGCGCGGGTCAATCCAGGCCAGAAGAATGTCGGAGATCAGGGTGCCGATGATGGTGAGGGCGCTCAGCAGGAGCACGAAACTGGCCGCCAGGTACATGTCCTGGACCATCAGGGCATTGAGCAGCAGAGGACCGGCGGTCGGCAGGCTCAACACCACCGAGATGATAGTGGCCCCGCTGATGAGGCCGGGCAAGGACCAGCCGGCGGTGCTGATGAAGGGGTTGAGGGCCAATCGCACCGGGTACTTCATCAAGACCCGGTTCTCGGTCAGGCCCTTGGCCCGAGCGGTGATGACGTAGGGCTTACGGAGCTCGTCCAGCAGGTTAGCCCGCATGATGCGGATCATCCCCGCCGTGCCCCCCACTCCCAGGACCACCAGCGGCACCCAGAGGTGCTTGAGCATGTCCACGAACTTGGCCCAGGACCAAGGGGCGGTCTGGTACTCCTGGGAGAAGAGGCCGCCCACGTTGGCATTGAAGTAGCGAAACCCCACCCAGAGGAGCACCAGGGCGATCAGGAAGTCGGGAATGCCCAGGCCGATAAAGGAAACCGCGGTGAAGGTGTAGTCGCCGAGGGAGTACTGGTGGGTAGCGGAGTAGAGGCCTATCAGGAAGCCCACCACCCAAGTGAAGATGAGGGCGGTGAAGGTGACCGCCACCGTGAAGGCCAGGCGCTCCCAGATCAACTCCGAGACCGGCTTGCCCCAACCGAAGGAATACCCGAAATCCCCGTGGACCACCCCCCACACCCACTTGGCGTAGCGCACGTACACCGGCTGGTCCAAGCCGAACCGGCGCTTGAGGCCGTCGAGCTCTGCCTGGTCAATAGAATCCCCGGAGGCGCGCAGGGTGGCGGCATAGGCGGTGAGATAGTCCCCTGGGGGCAGCTCGATGATGGCGAAGGCGACGATTGAGACCCCAATGAGGGTGACCACCATGAGCCCCATCCGTCGGATGATGTACTGGAGCAATCCCGGCCTCCTCTCAGTTGTTGGGCACTCAACAGGAACGGCTCATTGTAGCATATGGGTCCATCAGCGCCGAACCGGTTGGCCCACTCCCCGAGGCGGCAGGACGCCGCCCACGCTCATGGCACCCTAGCCTAGGGCGGCGATCACCAGGGTCAGACTGACGGCGGCCCCCAGGGTGGAGAGGAAGACCGTGCCGGCCACGACCTCGGGCCGAGAGCGGAACTCGGTGGCCAAGAGCACCGCCGTCACCGCCGTGGGGGTGCAGGACTCCACCACGCATACCCGCAGGGTGAGGCCGGTCAGGCCCATGAGCCGGGCCAGACCAATGGAGATCAGGGCCATCAGGGCCAGCTTGTACGCCGTGGCCAGGGAGACCAGCTTCAGGTCCTCTTTCACCCGGCTCCGTGACAACTGCATCCCCAGCATGAGAAGGAGCACGGGCACGGCTGCCTGCCCTATCGTGCCCAGGGGCCTCATGAGCACCTGAGGGGGAACGTAGCCGATCAGCCGGAAGGTCACGGCCAAGGCGGAGGCGTAGATCACCGGCAGACGCAGGACCCCTCGCAAGGAATCACGCCAGGACCCATGGCTCCGGGAGGCGATGAAGGCCCCCACGGTGTTGGCCAGGACGGCGCTGGTGACGAAGTAGATCACCGCCAACTCCAGCCCCGGCTCCCCGTAGGCGAACAGGATGACCGATAGCCCGAAGTTGCCGGAGTTCATCAGGGTGGTGCTGAGGGTGAAAGCGCTGCCGGTGGCCTGGTCCAGCTTCAGTATTCTGGCGGTCACCAGGGCGATCACCGTCATCGTGAGGTTGGCGGCGACGGCGAAGCCGGCCACCGTGGTGAGCTGAGAACTGGTGAGCTCCGAGTTGACCAGAGAAGTGAACACCAGCGCCGGGCTAAGGCAGTAGAGGGCCAAGCGGGATATGGTCTGCAGGTGGGGCTTGAGGGCTCGATCGAAGGCGAAGCCGACACCGATAACGACGAAAGCGGGGACGATGTTGTTGATGAGAACGCGGAGCAGCAGGTCCAAGTCGGCGGGGCCTCCGAGTCAGTGAGTCCAGCGGGTAGCTGCCGGCGAGCGAAGGCAGGGGTTCCGAGCAGACCGAGGCCGGCCTGACGCCGGCGCTAAGGCGCCCCGCGCCGACCGGCCCCACCCGGATGAGTGTCGGGCCTCAGGCCCGGCCGTTCTCCCGGTGATCGTCCTCATCCGATAACCCATAGTCGAACATCACCATCTCGTCGTCCCCGTCCTCGGCCTCCCGCAGCTCCAGGGCATCCTCGGCGGCAACGGAAATGGCGGTTTCCTCGCTCTCCAGCAGGTCTTCCAGGATACGCCCGGCCTCGGGGGCTTCGATCTCGGATAGGCTATAGACCGCGGCCACGCGCACATCGTCGCTGGGGTCCTCGCCGATCACCCGGAGCAGAAAAGGCACGCTGCTGCCGCTGCCGATCTCCCCAGCGGCGTAAGTGGCCGCCAGGCGAATCTCCTCCACCTCGCTGGCCAACTCCCGATGGACGATGTTGAGCCATTCATCATCAAGTCGCCGGCCCATGGCGAAGATGGCGCTGGCCACCATCTCGTCGTCCTCGCTATCGTAGGCCTCCATGAGCACTTCATCGGCAAAGGGGTCCTCGGCATAGCCATAGGCCTCGAGGGCTCGCCGTCGGACGAGCAAGTCCTCGCCCTCGGTGTTGATAGCCTCCAGCAGGGCCTCCTCCACCTCGCGCCGGAAGGGCAACGACTCCTCCTGAGAGCCGGCCCAGGCCAGGTAGGTGCCCAGAATCGTGGCCGCCTCCGCCCGCACGTCGGCATCGGAGTCGTTGCGGAACATCCGCAGGATCTTGCCCGCCAGCCGGAGGTCGAAGGCCTCCCCCAGACCCGCCACCGCCTCCGCCCTGATCTCCCCGATATCGTCATCCAGCGCCATCTCGAAGAAGGAGTCGTAGGCCAGAGAGCGGTATTCCTCGGCTAGATCGGCCATGGCCCGGACCAGCTGGTAGCGTTCGCCCCCCCCCAGGTCCGTCCACACGGCAGCAAAGGCCTCGATCTCCTCCGGGCTCGCCGCCGTCAGTTCCCGCACGTTGCTTTCCTCGACCCAACCCTCGGCTTGCAGCCGAATCCGATCAACTGCCTCGGCAAATGTTTGTCTCATGATGAACTCCTATCCGGTAGGGCAATAGTGTAGTATAGGGTGCGGCTCCAGGGGCGGCAAAGCGATATTCGAGGCTTCCCCCCAGAAAGACGATATGGCCGGCCAAGGAGACTCGCTTGCCCCGCATCGGCATCATCGCCAACCCCGCCGCCGGTAAGGACGTCCGCCGGCTACTCGGACACGGCCTGACGGTGGATAACCAAGAGAAGGTGCGGATCGTCCGCCGAGTGCTCCTGGGCGCCGCCGCCGTCGGCTGCCGGCAAGTGCTCCTGATGCCGGACTCCTTCGGCACCGCCACTCGGGCGCTGGCCGGGACCAAGGCCCCCGGCCTTCAGGGTGAAGTGCTCGATCTGCCAGTGACCGACACCAGCACCGACACCCTCATGGCCGCCCGGACCATGCAGAGCCGCGGGGCCGCCTGCGTGGTAGTCCTGGGTGGGGACGGCACCGCCCGCGTGGCCGCCAAAGGGGCCCCCACCACGCCGCTGCTGGCGATCTCCACCGGCACCAACAACGTCCTGCCCAGCTTCGTCGAGGGAACCATCGCCGGGATGGCCGCCGGACTCTTGGCCGTGTACCCTCGCCTCCGACCAGCCGCGACCCGGGGCCGGGCCGGGCTGGTGGTGCGGGTGGACGGGGAAGAGAGGGACATGGCCCTGGTGGATGTGGCCTGCCTCCGGGGGGCGGCCATTGGGGCCCGGGCAGTATGGGACTGGCGCGCGGTAGAGGCCATCGCCGCGATAGCACCGCGCCCGAGCTGCACTGGGCTGTCTTCCGTGGTGGGCGCCGCCTTCGCGGATCGCCCGGAAGCGGCCTGGGTGCGGATCGGGCCGGGTGAGGCAGTCCTGGCCGCCATCGCCCCGGGGATGGTGGCCTCGGTGACCCTCTCCGACCGCGGGCTGCTATCGGCGGAAGGGAATGCTGTTGCCCTGGGCCAAGGCCCACTGGTGGTGGCTCTCGACGGCGAAAGGGAGTTCGCGGTCAGGACGGGTCTGGTGACCGTGGAGGTACGGCCGCAATGCGCCACTCTCGTAGACGCCGACGCCACTCTAGCCGAGGCGGCCCGGCTCGGTCTA
>JBBQIE010000089.1:0-7443 GCA_038324625.1 Anaerolineae bacterium
CCGGAAGTGATCGAGAACCATCTTGCCGGTGGGCGGGCCGGTCTGCGCTTTCGTTTCCTGAACGGCTTCGCCTCAGTCGCCTCCGCCGAGCCTCCGCGGATAGACGTCGGCTCCCTGGTTCGATCGTGCAAGACACTGGCCCGTTTCGTGCTCGCCGACCTCGGCTGCTCCGGCGCCCCCTTCGCGGAAGCCATATTGCGCTCCGCCGATGTGGTGGTCGTAACCATGGCCCTGGAGCGACCGCACATGGTCCAAATGCGGACCTATCTTGAGTGGCTGGAGAGGCTGGGACTGCGCCGGAGTCGCCTCCTCCTGATAGTGAACCGCCTCAGAGCTTCGCCCTTCGGAATCCGAGAGGCCCAGCGCTACCTCGACGAGGAGGTGTTTCTCATCATCCCGCAAGAGGGTGACCGCCTAGCCCAGTGTCTGGGCGAGGGAAGGCTGCTCATCAATCAGTTTCCGGATAGCGCCGGCGCCATCGCCTTGGCCGAGTTAGCATCGGCCGTCAGTCGCGAGATCACCGCGGAAGCGTGAGCGGGAGAGGGGGATTCTTGGGGCCAACGCCAGCAGCCATTGCCGATCCAGCCCAGGAGCAGGCGTCGGAAGTGCAGAGCGCTACCCGGGGTATGCAGGCCGACTTCATCGCCGAGGCCGAACACGCCCTCCATCAGATCCGGGGAAACAGTGACGCCGTATGTGAGACCGGGGACTCCCCGCGATTGGGCCTGCTGTTCCGCAACGTACACACCTACAAGAGCCTCATGGCCTTCGCCCGGATGCCGGTCCAGTCCGCCTTCGCCGCCGAGTTGGAGCAGTACCTGGCGGCCCTCTGGCATGGCCGCATCCCATTGGACGACGTCGCCCGCGACCTGGTGCTGCGGGCCTGTGCTCATCTCCGGGCTCTGCACCGGGCCGGTCCCATTCTCGGCGCCGGGGCGCCGGATTCCGTCACCTCCAAGTTGCAGGCCGCTCTCGCTTGCGTCGAAAGCCAGCCCTTACTCAGATCGCCGGATTCCGGCGCCCCGCTTCAACCGCTGCCCTCGGCCCTCACCCTCGGCCGCTCCGCGCACGTGGGTTACGACGAGTTATCGGACCTGGAGAGCCAGGCCCTGAATCTCTCCCGCCTCTTGGGTCACCTCGAGCAGGCGTTGCCCGAGAGCGGCGATGAGCGCGCCGAAGCCCTTCTGGAGGCCCTCAGACGCGGCACGGAGAAGATTCGGCAGACCGTGCGCCGACAGCGATATCTGTCCCTTCGTTCCTTCTTCCTGCCCATGATCTCCACAGTTCAGGACATGGCCACCTATCACCAGAGGCAGGCGGTCGTGCGCCTCGAGGTGGACAGCCGGGAAGTGGATCGCTCCGTTCTCGAGTCACTGCGCCCCAGCCTGGTACACCTCCTGCGCAATGCCGTGGCCCACGGGATCGAGACCCCGGCAGTGCGTCAGGCCGCCGGCAAGCCCCCTGTCGGCACCATCACCATGGAGAGCCACTGGCGCGACGGCTATCTAGAGGTCTCCGTCTCCGACGACGGGAAAGGCTTCGACATCGGGGCCCTCAAGGCCGCCGCCGTGGAGGCCGGCGCCGTGAGCCCGGAGAAAGCCGACCTGACCTCCGACCAAGAGGCTAGGCTCCTGGCCTTCATACCCGGGCTCTCCACCAGCCCGGTGGTGGACGATCTCAGCGGCAATGGCGTCGGGCTAACTGTGGTGGCCGAGGATGTAGCCGGGCTGGGCGGCACCGTCGGCATCACCTCTGAATCGGGCAAGTTCACGACCATCACCCTGAGCGTCCCCATCGCGTGAGAGTGCTTGCGGGACTGTCCCACCTCTGCTATAGTCTTCTTGACAGGCGCTCTTTCATCCGGTGTGGGTCTGATTAGCCACGCTGGAGTGGGGCCAGTCGTTTTTCAGGAGTGGAAATGGACGAACCGCCCTCGTGTAGGCGGCGAATACCTCAGTTAGCCGAACCCTCACGTTTCCCGTACCTTCCCCCAGGGGCTGCTTCACGGCCCCGATCATCTGTCCTTACCCCATCAGGAACAGCCCCATACCTTGGGTCGCTTCCGTGTGCTCACCGGTGCTACCACTTTCCGGTCATCCAGTCGGCGCCGCATTTGGGCGCCTTCGAGGAGGCCCGGGGCGGTGTGCCCATCTCCCGGGAGGCCGCTTGGCCGCTCCTCCCCCACCTTCGCCGCCAAGCTCCCGCCGGCAGCGTATCCCATCCGCCCACCGCATTCCGCCATTCGCACGCTAGCCAGGAGGTAGAGCCCCGACCATGGGAGCACTAAGACGCGTGGTACTGGATACTCTCAAGCCGCATGTCCCCAGCATCGTAGAACTGGCAGTTCAGCTCAGCGATCTCCCGGGCGTGGAGGCGGTTAACATCTCGATCTATGAGATGGACCTGCACGTGGAGAACGCCAAGATCACCATCGAGGGGCCCTCGATCAACTTCCAGCAAGTCATCGAGCGCATACGGGATGATGGCGCCACCATCCATTCCATAGACGAGGTGGTGGCCGGGAAGTCCATCATTGACGATTCCTCCACCCCTCAAGACCCGCACCAAGGCTAATCGGCGTTCCCGTAAAGCCTAGCCGCTAGACCCAGAGGAGCCATGAGTCCGCTTAAGCGTTTGTCCCTAGAGATTGATCGAGTCCGCGAGTACGGCACCCTCAGCGATGTGGGTGAGATAGCCAGGCGCTACTTCGCCATGAACGCCTTCGATGGCGTTCTGACGATGATCGGGGTTCTGGTGGGCAGCTATACCGCCGGCATTACCGAATCCCGGGTGGTCCTTACCACCGGCTTCACCACCGCCCTGGCCATGGGCATCTCCGGCCTGTGGGGAGCGGCCTTGACCGAGTCCGCTGAAAGAAAGCGATCCCTCAGCGCGCTGGAGGCAGCCACCCTCACCAATTTGGAGGACACCAAACTGGACAAGGCCGGCCGGGTAGCGGTGATCATCGTCACCATGGCCGATGCCCTGGCACCGGTGTTGGCCTCAGCCCTGGTTTTGTTGCCCTTCTTCCTGGTTCGAGCCCTGGGGAGCATTTCCAGCGCCTACTATGGCTCGATCCTGATCGGTCTGGCTTCGCTGTTCGCTCTGGGGGTCTTCCTCGGACGCATCTCCCGCCAGAGCCTGACCATATCCGGCTTGAAAACGGTTTCCGCCGGCATTGTGAGCATCCTGGTCGGACTGGCGCTCCACCCGGCCGCCGGGTGACCCAGCCTCCCGACCAAATAGGAGGAAAGCCAACCATGGCTAAGACTATCTCCTTCCCCCGCCGCGCCTTGCTGGCTGCCTGTCTCGCCCTCCCCTGCATCGGTCTGGCGGCTTGCGGGGTGTCTCCGGAGCCCGAGCCGGAGCCGACCGCCACCCCTACCATCGCCATCATCGCCACGATCGAGCCTCTGCCGACCTCGACGAGCCCGGCCGCCGCTGCTCCCGCCGCGACCGTGCCCGCCCCTCAGCCGGGTGCGTCCCCCAGTTTCGCTAACCTGCCCTCAGCGGCCGCGGAGTACCTGACCGCTGCTGGGGGTGATGTCTCGGCCTTGGCTAACGCCTTGGGCCAGTGGGATATGACCCCGCCCCAGGGCGGTGAACTAGCAGCCTTCGCCCTCGGCCCCGCCGTCATGGGCGCCGACCTGGACGGGGATGGCACTGAAGAAGTCATCGTCTCGGCGGTCAACCCGCGAGCGGAGAGCGTAACCGGGGAGGGAGTCCTGTTCATCCTGGGCCAATCCCCGGAGGGCCAATACTTGGTAGAATACAGCACCGCCGATGGCCAAGAGCCGATGGGACCGGTATCCATTCTCGCGGTCCAGGACGCCGATGGAGACCGAGTAGCCGACGTGGCCTTCGCCTCCGAGAGCTGCGGCGCTCATACCTGTTCCGCCCAGATCCAGGTGCTGGCCCATCGCGGTGACGGCTACGCCAACCTGGCACCGGGCGTCGCCTCCGACTACCCGGACCTGATTCGGCTGGAGGACGTCACCGGGGACGGACGCCTGGAAATCCTGCTCCACGGAAACCTGATCGGCTCCGTCGGCGCCGGCCCTCAGCGAGCCTCGACGAGGGTCTACCGCCTGGAGGACGACCAGTACCGGCTCTACGAGGTCCGGTATGACCTCTCCAACCTCCTCTACTTCGCCATCACCGACGCCAACGCCGCCCTGGCCGCCGGGGACACGGCCGAGGCGGTGGACTTATACCAGGCCGCCCTCGCCGATCCCGACCTGATCGCCAGTGGCCTTATGCAGAATGGCATGGACGCCGCTCAGGAGCTTCAGACCTTGCGCTCCTTCGCCCGGTTCCGCCTAGTGGTGGCCTTGGCCTTGCAGGCGGACACCGCACCGGCGGAACAAGCCTTGGCGGAGGCTCGCGCCGATGGGGGGCCTTTCCTGCCGGCGACCGAGGCCTTCTGGGCCGGCTTCACCACCGAGGGGACGGTGGACGCCGGCTGCTTGGCGGTCACCGACTTAACCGCGACCAACCCGGACCTACTCGACATTCTCAACTCCTTCGGCTACGCCAACCCCTGGTTCACCGAGGAGCAATTGTGCCGCGGCGCCGGAACCGGGTCCCCCTGAGCCGCCCCCCGCGGTCCCGCCCACGACCTACACTAAGAAGGGCCCGCTCTCATGGTGGAGAGCGGGCCCTTCTGTTAGCTTCGTACCGCTAGACTACTGCAGGTTGGAAAGGTGAGAGAGGCGATTGGCGTATTGCTTCTGGTAATAGGCCCGGAACGCCCCGCTCTTGATCTTGCGCCACCACCACTCGTTGTCTAGGTACCAGCGGACCGTCTTCTCCAGGGCCTCTTCGGTGCTGTGGCGCCCTGACCAGCCCAGTTCGCGGATGCGGCCGGCCTCGACGCTGTAGCGCCGATCATGGCCGGGACGGTCGGCGACGTAACGGATCAGCCCCTCGGACTTACCCAGCAGCCGCAGGATCATGCGGGCCATGTCAATGTTGCGGGTCTCTATCCCGGTGCCGACGTTGTATATTTGACCCGGTTCGCCCTTGCTCAGCACCAGGTCAATGGCATCGCAGTGATCCAGGACGAACTGATAGTCCCGCATTTGGGTGCCGTCGCCATAGATGGGAAGGGGCTCATCGTCAATGGCGTTGGTGATGAATAGGGGAACCACCTTCTCCGGGTACTGGTAGGGACCGATGTTGTTGGTGCATCGGGTGACCGTCACCGGCACCCCGAAGCTGTTGTGGTAGGCCATGCACATCAGGTCCCCGCCGGCCTTGCTGGCCGAATAGGGGCTTCTAGGCACCAGGGGCCAGTCCTCACCCGCCGAGCCGTTCAGCACCTCGCCGTAGACCTCGTCCGTACCCACCTGGTGGTAGCGCTCGATATGGTATCGGCGCGCCGCTTCCAGGAGGACATAGGTGCCATAGGTGTCGGTGCGGACGAAACTGCCGGGTTCGATGAAGGATCGGTCCACGTGGGTCTCGGCGGCGAAGTTGACGATGGTGTCCACGCGGTAAGCCCGCATGACGTGGTCCACGTTCTCCTCGTCGCAGATGTCACCCCAGACGAAAGTGTAGCGGGGGTCGTCGGCCACGTCGTCGAGGTTGTCCAGGTTGCCGGCGTAGGTCAGCTTATCGTAGGCCACGATGTGGCAGCGCGGGTGCTTCCGGAGAAGGTAGTGTACGAAGTTGGACCCGATAAACCCGGCTCCGCCGGTCACCAGAATATTGCGCACGTATGTACCCCCGAGACGTAGTGACGGTCCGCGACCCTGTTGTATGCTAACACCGAATCCGGTCCGACGTGTCTGCCCATCGAACCGCACCGGAAATCTTAACCAAACCCGCCTGCCGAGGCAAACCGGGCCACCAGCCGGCCGGAAGGCAGCCGCCCATGCCTGACTACCAAGGTCCGACCACGGTGACCAACTGAGAGCCTTGCGACGGAGCCCTCACCGTGCTAACTTCGTATCGCTATCAATAATCGTGCCACGAGGCAAGCGCGGCGCGATCGGGGGCCGAGTCTCGTCCCAATATCGGCCCGGGAGCGGGGTCATGACCACGGACATGCTTTCAGCCGAAGACACACACAAACGCCAGGTGGCCCTGGGCTCGGTCCTGGCGGCCATCCTATTGACCCTCACCAAGATCGTGGTCGGAGTGCTGACCGGGAGCCTGGGCATCCTGGCCGAAGCGGCTCACTCCGCGCTGGACCTAGTAGCGGCCCTGGTGACCTACCTGGCCGTGCGCATCTCCGGCCAACCGGCGGACGAGGGGCACCCCTACGGTCACGGCAAGGTGGAGAACCTTTCGGCCCTCTTCGAGACCCTCCTCCTGCTGGGGACCTGTGTCTGGATCATCTACGAGGCGGGGCAACGGCTCCTGACCCGGCACGTGACCGTGGAGGCCAACCTCTGGGCCTTCGCCGTCATGGCCCTGTCCATCGTGGTGGACTTCTCCCGCTCCCGCGCCCTGATGAAGGCGGCCAAAGCCTACGACAGCCAAGCCCTGGAGGCGGACGCTATCCACTTCAGCACCGACATCTGGTCTTCCGCCGTGGTCATCGGTGGGTTGATCCTGGTCCGGTTGGGGATGGCCATCCCCAGCCTGGCCATCCTGGAGCGCGCCGACGCCGTGGCCGCCCTAGGGGTGGCCCTGATCGTCCTCTACGTCAGCACCCAACTGGGTCGCCGCACCATATCGGTGCTGCTGGACACCGCGCCGGTGGACGTAGCGGACCGCATTAGGGGTCGAGTGGGGCAGTTGCAGGGAGTGGATGAGGTCGGCCAGGTTCGGGTGCGCCGGGCCGGCCCCGACGCCTTCGTGGACCTCACCGTGGCCCTGGAGCCCGACCTCTCGTTGGAGCAAGGCCACCAGGTGGCCAATCGGGTCGAGGAAGTGGTCGGCGAGCTACTGCCCCGGTCCGATGTGGTGGTACACACCGAGCCCTTCCGCGCCGACTCCGACGGCTACGAGGGAGCGGTCAATGCCGTGCGGGGAGCGGCCGCCTCCCTGGGCCTGCGGGTCCACGGCCTTCGGCTACTGGAGGTGGGAGACGGCTATCGGGCCGAGGTCCACGTGGAGCTGGGCCCGGGCCTGAACCTGAGCCAGGCGCACGAGCTGGTATCCCAATTCGAGGCGGAAGTCCGCGGCCGCTATGCCGGAATCGCCGACATCGTGACCCACATCGAGCCCGGTCCGGCCAGGGGAGCACCGGAGATCGCCGCTCCCGCCGGCGACGACATGCGACGCCTGGCTGACGAGGCCCGAGAGATCGCCACCGCCCGGTTCGGCCCCGGGTCCTGCCACAAGGTGCGGGTCCATAACGTCGAGGGCCGGCCATCGGTATCGCTGCACTGCGTGCTCCCGGCCGACCTCAGCCTGGACCAGGCCCACGACCTCACCGAGGAGTTCGAGGACGAGCTGCGCCTGCGCTTTCCCGACCTGGATCGAGTGATCGTC
>JBBQIE010000090.1:0-7411 GCA_038324625.1 Anaerolineae bacterium
CTCAGATGGGCGTGGAAGCGCTGGGGCAGGCGCGGCCTCATAGCCCTCAGGAGATCCGCCGTGGCGTCCACCGGCTCCGGGGACAGGGCCAGCAACACCGGGGGATCGAAGGCAACGTAGAGCAATGCCAGGGCCGACAACCGGCCCCGCCGTCGCCGGCCGTACCAGGAGGTATGCTCCCAGTATAAGGGATCCAGGTCGCCTAGGCCGTATAAATTGAGGGCCACATCCCGACGAAGGTAGGCCTCTATCTCCGCCCGGTCGTGCAGGGACAGTGGCGGCAAGCCCGCCGCCTCAGCAGCGCTCAATCACGGCCGCCGAGGACCCGGCCCAGCCGTCCCCTTCGGTCGTCAGTAAGTTCCCCCGCTACTGAAGAGGGCTATGGCAGCCATCGAACAGCAGCAGATCAGGGCCAAGGCGATTATCACCACGGCCGCGACGATCACAACGGTGCGGGTGGTCTTCTGGCTCTCGTTGTTCATCGAAGGCTCCTCATCAAGTTGCCGTTAGTCCACGAGATCATGGCGACAGTGTAGACGGCCGTGTCGGAGTCGTCAATGGGCGATCAGCGATCTTTGAGCCAGGCCTTCAGGGTGTCGAGCATCTCCGTCAGCCCCCCGATCTTCTCGGCGGTCTCCGCGATGGTCTCCTTGGCGGCCTCGAGGTCGTGATTCTCGCAGGCCAGTCCCTGTATCTTGCGGAGGTTCTCGGTGATCTCCCCGCCGCCCTTGATGACCCCCTCATGGGGCACGGAGATGACCCCGGGAGGATCGATGGCGGAGAGCTCGGCGATGATGGCATCCCCCCGGAGAATTAGCTCCGGCAGGGCCTCATCGGCGCAGGCCGTCTCCAGATTCCGGGTGGCGGCGGCCTCCTGGTAGAAAGCGGCCACGTCCTGGGCCCATTCGCTGGAGCGGGCCACGGGGTCACGTATGGCCTCGACGTAGCGACCGATCTCGGAGTTTCCAAAGAGGGAGGCGGGGCTGCACCCCAGGGCGAGAACACCGGCGAGGGATAAGAGAATCAGTAGCAGTTTTGGTCTTGTCACTTGGCCTCCTGCTGGGTCCAGTACCGGAGCCGATCCTGTCCGATTACCCTACAGACGCAATCGAGCCGCTTCCGGTTCCGTCCATTATCCCAGTCAGGGGGCATGGGGTCCAACCTAACCCCCGGCGGCAGGCGCTGCGCTTCTGCCTATTGCGCCAGGCAGTAGCCCTGGCTATACCCCCTTCCCTGCGAAGAGCCTGCCCTGAGCTTGTCGAAGGGAAGGGGGAACTGAGTCACACCTCCCTTTTCAGGGGCTCCGGGGTTGAGGTTCCCCATTGAGGCTGACGGGCCGTGGCTCCATCAGGGCCACGATGTCCTCCTCCTCGGCCATCAGGTAGCCGTTGACGCTGACCACCGGCAGCTTGTCGTCCAGGGCCAGCTTGCCGAGCCTCCAGGGAGACACTCCCAGCCTCTCCGATGCCTCGATTAGGGTGATGAGCATGGCTCCACTCCCCGCGCATACGCCGATGATTAGGTCAGCACGGGCCTCACTTGGCCGCTAGGATTATTGTCGGCTCTCTGATCCCGGAGGCGCATGGTACTTGAGTACTACCCGCACTGAGGCTGGAGAGGCACACGCTCTGGGGAGACGACAGCCGGGCACCCCGGTGCTATAATCCCGACCGCGAGACCACGTGGCTCGATGCCGCCCTATCGCCGCATCGGGCAAAGGGGAGCGACATGACTGGAGCGGAGATTCTCATCCGGTGTCTGGGAGATGCCGGGGTGGACCGGATTTCGGTGCTGTGCGGGAACGGGCTCAACCCCCTCCTCCACCACGCCGACCTGGCCGGGATGCGGCTCATTGATACCCGCAATGAGCAGACGGCCTCCTACATGGCCGACTTCACCGGGCGGATGACCGGGCGCCTGGGGGTATGCGCCGTCAGCAGCGCCGTCGGTCACACCAACGCCCTCATCGGCGTTCTCAACGCCCACCTCGACGGCACCCCCATGCTCCTCCTGAGCGGCGCCAGCTCCCACCAGTACTGGGACATGGGCCCCTTCCAGGAGATGGACCACATGCCCCTCATCGAACCCATCACCAAGTACGCCCGGCTGGTGGAGCGCGCGGAGAACCTCCCCGCCTACGTGCGGGAGGCCATCGGTCAGGCCATCTCCGGCCGGCCCGGGCCGGTACACCTCACCGTGCCCCTGGACGTGCTAGAGGCCGAGGTGCCCGAGGACCGCATCCGTTGGGTCCGCCAGCCCTTGGCGGTGGTCGGCGTCACCTCGCCCGGGGCCGAGGATCTGGTGGCGGACGCCGTTCGCCTCTTGGGTGCCGCCGAGCGACCCTTGTTGGTGGCCGGGTCCGGCCTTTTCTACGCCGGCGGGGGCCCCGCCCTCTCGGCCCTGGCCGGCTCCCTTTCCCTGCCGGTGGTCACGCCCATCTGGGACCGGGGCGTGGTCGAGACCCCTCAGGAGTGGTTCCTGGGGGTGATCGGGGCCGCCGGCGGCAGCGCCCGCCTGCTCCCCGACGCCGATTTGGTCATCCTGGCCGGGGCGCGGGTGGACTATCGCACCGGCTACGGCCTCCCCCCCGCCTTCGACAAGCAGACGCGGGTGATCCGTATCAGTGTGGACGCCGAGGAACTGCACCAGGGGGTGGAGGCAGACGTGGCCATCCTGGGCGACCCCGGCACCGTCCTCAAGCAGATGGCCCAGGAGGCCGAGCGCCAGAACCTCAAGGGTTTCACCCCCTGGCTCCAGGAAGCCCAGGGACGGGACCGGGAGTTCCGTCGCCGGTGGCTGGAGGAGTCCGCTCCCACTGCCCCTCCCATGACCGGGCGGCACGTGGTGGATGCCCTGAGTCCCTTCCTGGACGAGCGGACCATCTTCCTGGTGGATGGCGGCAACATCGGCCAGTGGGCCCACATGGCCCTGGCCGCCCACCGCTACCCCGGCCACTGGATCACCTGCGGCGCCAGCGGGGTCATCGGCTGGGGCATCGCCGGGGGCATGGCCGCCCGCCTGGCCTACCCCGATCGGCCCGTCATTCTCCTCTCCGGGGACGGCTCCTTCACCTTCACCCTGGGGGACCTGGAGCGGGCCGCGGCTCAGAAGCTGCCCTTCGTGGCCGTGGTGGCCGACGACTGTGCCTGGGGCATCGTGGTGACCGGCCAGTGCCAGGAGTACGGGGAGACCGGGGCGGTCTGCAGCCGCATCGGGCAGATTGACTATGTCAAGATGGCCGAGTCCTTCGGCTGCCTGGGCATCCGGGCCGAGACTCCCGAGGAGATCGGGGCCGCCATCGAGCGGGGCCTGGCCGCGGATGTGCCCACCGTGGTCCACGTGCCCATTGCCATCGGCGGTCCGGCGGACTGAGAACATGGCCGATCCCCGACGGTGCGATAGGTTCGGAGGACGGGAGGATCATGAACGCGGAACTGAACGTGCGGCAGTTGGTAGCGGCTAGGATATACGACACCGAGGAAGAGGCGGTTGAGGATGCGTTGCGCTGCCTCCTTCGCAGCCGACCCGATGTGCGCATCCGTTTGGCCGTCCACCGCTACCGTACCGAGGACATGTCACTGGCGAAGGCCGCGAGCCTCGCCGGGGTAAGTTGGGCCCAGATGCGAGACGTCCTGCTCGAGCGCGGCGTACAGCCCCGCCTTGGACCGGAGACACTGGAGGAGGCCTTCGACGAGGTAGCGGCGGTGAGGCGGAGAACCTCACCCAAGACACTTGGCAAGCCAAGTGTCTGAACCCCTCTCCGACGCGGAGAGGGGAGTTCCGGCTCCCCTTCCTTCGCAGGGAAGGGGGAATAGCCAGGCTACTGCCTGGCGCTTGGGGGGTTAGGTAGGTAGACACGATGAAGTGGAGGATTCACGTATGTCCGACTACTGGAAGAAATTCCTGGGCGCGAGCCTGAAGGGCACCGACGCCGTCGTCGAGCGCCTGATCGAGATGGAGGAGGAGCGGCAGGCGAAGCGCATCATCCTCATCCCCTCGGAGAGCATGGCCCCGGCCCCGGTGCGGGCCGCCCTGGGGAGCGTCTTCAACAACATCTACGCCGAGGGCTACCCGGCCCTACGCACGATCCACGACGACGAAGAGCTGCTCCTGGACATCGAGCACCAGATGTCCTACTACCGCCGCTACGGCGACCGCCGCTTCTATAAGGGCGCCGAGTACGTGGACGTGCTCGAGGCCCTGGCCCAGCGCCGCTGCGCCGACGCCTTCGCCAATGACCGCGTCCCCTCCGAGAACCTGTACGTCAACGTGCAGCCCCTCTCCGGGGCGGTGGCCAACCTGGCCGCCTACGACGCCATCATCTCCCCCGGCGACACCCTGATGGGCATGGACCTCTTCCAGGGTGGGCACCTGACCCACGGGAGCCGGTTCAACACCTCCGGCCGCCGCTACAAAGTGGTCTCCTACGGGGTGGACGCCGAGGGCCGGCTGGACTACGACCGGATCATGGAGCGGGCCAAGGCCGCCCGGCCCAAGGTCATTGTGGCCGGGTTCACCTCCTACCCCTGGGCCCCCGACTGGGCCCGATTCCGGGAGATCGCCGACGCCTGCGGGGCCTATCTCATGGCCGACATCGCCCACCCCGCCGGCCTGACCATCGCCGGCGCCTACCCCAGCCCGGTGGGCTACGCCGACATCATTACGTTCACCACTCACAAGACCCTCTGCGGTCCTCGCGGGGCGGTGATCATGACCGCCAACCGGGAGCTGTCCCGGAAGATCAACGCCGCTGTGTTCCCCGGCATTCAGGGCGGGCCTCACCCCAACAAGTTCGCTGCCATGGCCGTGGCCTTCCACATCGCCCAGACGGACGAGTTCCGCCGGCTCATGTTCGGTATCACCGAGAACGCCCGGGCCCTGGCCCAGGCGCTGGAGAAGCGTGGCCTCACCCTGGCCTACGGCGGTACCGACACCCACCTCCTCCTGGTGGACCTGCGGGAGATCGAGACTCCCAGCGGCATCCCTCTCCGGGGGGAGACGGCGGTGCGGATAATGGAGCTGGCCGGGCTGGTGGCCAACAAGAACACCATCCCCGGGGACACGGTGACCGCCCTGGGCAGCGGCGTCCGCCTGGGCACCCCCTGGGTGACCCAGCGGGGCATGGGGCCGCGGGAGATGGACGGCATCGCCGGCGCTATCGCCCGAGTGCTCCAGGGCATCCATCCCTTCTGCTACGGCGGCACCACCTGCGACCTCCCCCGGGGCAAGATCGAACTCGACCTGCTGGAGGAAGTGCGCCGGGACGTGGCCGCTCTGGTCGGCGGCGCCGCCACCGATGTGCCCGTCGCGAGGGACACGGCCGGTCGGGCCGGCCCCGAGGATGACTTGGCTCCCAGGGGCAAGGAGTTGCTCCTGGTGACCGGGCGCCGAGCCCGGTCCTTCCTGCGGGAGGCTTGCACCGGGGAGATATCCACCCTGGCAGTGGGGCAATGGGCCCGAAGCCTGGTCCTCGACGGGGACGGCCAGGTGGTTGACGACCTATACTTCCTCCCCCTGGAGTCCGACTTCCGGGGGCGGGAGCGGTTCGTCCTCGTGATCAATCGCGACCGCCGGCAGCGGCTGGTGTCCTGGCTGGAGGGTCTGTCCGACGGCTACACCATCTTCGACCGGAATGATATTCAGATAAAAGTGGAGGGGCCGGTGGTAATCGCCCCCCTGACCCGGGCCGGGTGCGAGGAGAGCATCCTCCGAGTCATCGAGCGCTTCGGTGACGAGGCTCTGCCCTTGCCCGAGCCTCTGCCCGCCGGGGCCGACGCCCTGGCTTTCTATCAGGCCGGGCATACCGAACTCTTCGCCCTCACCAAGCCCTACTTCGTGGGCCAGGCGGCTCTGGCCGGGGTGGTTCCCCCGGCGGATAAGCTCGAGTTCCAGTGGCACGAGCCGGCGGAGGCCGAGATCCGGCGCACTCCTCTCTTCGAGGAGCACCGCAAGCTGGGCGCCCGGCTCATACCCTTCGCCGGGTGGGAGATGCCCGTCTGGTACACCAGCGTGGGCGAGGAGCACCGAGCGGTGCGGCAGGCGGCCGGCCTCTTCGACGTGGCCCACATGGGCATCTTCGAGATCAGCGGCCCCCACGCCACCGCCTTCCTGGACGTGGTGGGGAGCAACTACGCCGGCTGGCTCCAGCCGGGGCAATCGCACTACACCTATCTGCTGGACCCCGACGGCAACGTCATTGACGACGTCATGGTCTACTACGTCGAGCGGGGACGATACCTCATGGTGGTGAACGCCTCCAACGCCGAAAAGGACTGGGCCTGGCTCAACGCCGTGAATGAGGGGCGAGCCCTCATTGACCGGGCCAACCCGGCCAAGCGGGTGCAAGCGCCGGCCACCATCCGCGACCTTCGGGACCCGGCGGCGGGCCCGGACCAGCGGATAGACATCGCCCTACAAGGCCCCGCCTCCCTGGCCATCCTCCAGTCCCTGACCGACGACCCCCGCGTGCGGGAGGAGCTGGCCCGAGTGCGCCGCACCGACCTCATGTCGGCCGTCTTCTCGGGGATGGATCTCATCGTGGCCCGGACCGGGTACACCGGCGAGGACATCGCCTACGAGATCTTCGTCCACCCGGACCAGGCGGTGCGGCTATGGGAGCTCATCCTGGAGAAGGGCGCTCCCGTGGGGGTGAAGCCCTGCGGCCTGGCCGCCCGAGACAGCACCCGCATCGAGGCTGGGCTGCCCCTCTACGGGCACGAGCTGGACGGGCCCCTGGACGTTCTCCCTCAGGAGGCCGGTTTCTCCGTCTACCTCAAGGCCCACAAGCCCTTCTACGTGGGGCGGGAGGCGATCATAGCCCGAGCGGCGGTGAGCCGGCGGCGGCTGGTCCGGTTCCAGGTGGATGAGAGCGGCCAGCGGGCCCTCCGCGGCGGTGAGCATGGGGAGGCGGTGGTGAATCGGCGGGGGGCCTACATCGGGCGGGTCACCAGCGCCGCCCTGGTCGAAGGGATGCAAGTGGGCCTGGCCCTGGTGGATGAGCGCTACACCGCCCCCGGCACCCCCCTGTCCATCTACCCGGCCGCCACCGGCCGGGGGCCGGCCATCAAAGCCCCGGCCGACCTGGCCGCGGGGGACTCGGTGGTCCTGCCCATCAACGCCACCGTTCTCAGCCGGTTCCCGGTGCGAGGGGCCTCCGGCGGCTCGGACGACTCGGACTGATCTTGTCCTGGTTCGAGTGATGTCAGGCAGCGGGAGGCGGCGGTCTGAAGGCCGCCGCGGACACGCCCCTAGCCGTGCCTATTGCTGAAGGCCTTCGGCCAGGGTAGAGGCCACACGGTCTTCTTGGCCAAAGGCCCTCAGCGGGCGCCTTTAGTCGCCCGTCCTGTCCCGCGTCGCCGGCCGGCGCTCACCTCAGGGCCACCCCAACCCATTCCATCCTCACACGAACCAG
>JBBQIE010000091.1:0-7293 GCA_038324625.1 Anaerolineae bacterium
CTTACAGCGGCAGGAATAGGATGCGGTCAAGCATTTCACCGGGGTCGAGCACCTTGGCCAGCAATTCCAGGTCATGGGCAGTGGCTCCGATAGACAGGCGCGTGGCTTCGGTATAGACGATCCCATGAAACCCCCGGCCCCATTCCATGCGCCGGGAAGCCTCGGCGAGAAGGTCATCATCGTAGGTGAACAGCACCCGACCGTATGACGAGGCGCGGTCGAGGAGGTCCGAGTCATCCAACTCATCAGCATCATCGTCCTGGGCTCGCAGCACATCCACTCCACGGGCCCTCAGTGCCAGGGTGATAGCGCCGGGGATATGAACGTCCATATAGAGACGGATGGCCATTAGGCCGTCTTGCCTGCTTTGATGGCCCGCAGCTTGGCGGCCACGGGCGAGTCCCCCAGAGCTTTCCGCAGACGCTCAACCTCTCGGGCCCGTCGCTCCATGTCCGCATCCAGCTCCTGCTGATGGTCCGAGTAGTAGGCCAAGGCCGAGAACACCTGTCCCAGAGTCAGGTAGGGATGCTGATACTGGAGTTCCCAGGGGCTCCAGCCCCAAGCGATGTGCTCGGCCACCAGCTCGATGACCTTCATGGAGGTACCGGCGATGGTGGGCACACCCCTCTCATCCAGCAAGACGTGCTTGTACCCCGTCTCAACCATGGCCATGCTTCATCGCCTCCAGCCTCGCACCGTAACACTCTTGCCCCCATAGTAGCAGCCTCAGGCGCGGCCTGCCAGGCAGCAGATCCCAAAGGCCTTCGAGATCTTTGGGGGGTTCGGCCATCATGGTTACCGTCAGCCCGGCGGCATCTGCTATACTTCGTCAGGGGGATGCGGGAGTGTCGAGACTGAGGGTTTGCCTGGTCACCGACTGCTACCAACCGAGTGTGGGCGGGATCGAGAACCACGTCTACTGCCTGGCCCGCGAATTGGCGCACTCCGGGCATTCCGTGGATGTGGTCACCCACCGCGCGGTGCCGACCGATGGCCGGCGGCCGACACTGACCTTGGAGCTGCCCCCGGGGGCCCGCCTCCGGCGGATCGAGGGACTGGTGCTGTCGCACGGCGGTGCCGACCCCCTGGCGGATCCGCGCATCTTCTCCCGCATGGAAGGCCTCCTCGCCCGCGAGAGCTATGACGTGGTTCATGGGCACTCTTTTGCCTCGCTCATGGTCCTGGCGGCGCTGAGGGCGGCCACCCGATTGGGAGTGCCGGCGCTGCTCACCAAGCACTCCATGACCGTGCGGGCCCACCGTCCCAAGGCCTTCAACCGCCTGGCCGTGGCCCTCGAGGAGCGGATCGCCGCTCGCTGGACGAACGGCCTCATCTGCTTGAGCGACGCCGCCAGAGATGAGATGGCCGGGGCGGCCGTGCCCGTATACCTGGTTCATGGCGGGGTAGACCATGACCGCTGGCGGCCGGATGCGGCGGCCCGAGCCCGGGTCCGGGCATCGCTGGGTTACCAGGCCGGCGACATCGTTATCGGGTACCTGGGCCGCATGGTGGCCTCCAAGGGGGTGCTCAGCTTGGTGGAGGCCGCTGCCCCCCTGCTGCTCGCCGATCCGAGGCTGAGGCTTCTCCTGGTGGGCGACGGCCCCGCCCGGCCTCAGGTGGAGAGCCGGGTAGCCGAGCTGGGCCTGGCCCAGAGATCCGTTTTCCTAGGCTCCGTCCCCTGGACCGACACCCCCGATTATCTGAACGCCATGGACATGTTCGCCTTTCCCAGCTTCACCGAGGCCTTCGGCCTGGTCCTTCTCGAGGCCATGGCCTGCGGGCTTCCGGTGGTGGCCAGGCTGAACGCCGGCTCCGGTGAGATCCTGGCCCACGGCCAGGCGGGGTACCTAATCCGGTCGGACGGGGAACTCCGATCGCGCCTGGCGGAGGTGGCTCAGGACAGTGGCTTGCGCCGGCGCCTTGGGGGGGAGGCCCGGCAGCTGGCACGATCCCAGTTCGGGTGGCCGGAGATTGCCGCTCGGCTGGAGCGGGTCTACCGAGAGACCATCAGTATCCACCACCCCTATCCCATTTCCCGCGAGGGCATGCCTGAGCCCGGCCCCCACCGGGCGGGGTCGTCGGGGTGACGGGCGCCTCGCCGGTCGCCCGCGCTCGCTCCCGTGCCCGCGGGCCAATCGTTCGTTGGCACTGGAAGACCTTCTGGCGGGCGTCCCTGCTGCTGGGCATCCTGCTGGCCGCTCTGTTGAGCGCCAGTCTCTACGTGGGACGCCTGTCGGCCCTGCCGGCGCTCTTCGTGGACGACCTGGCGGGCGCGGAGAGCATCCATCGCCTGCTCATAGTGGCTCCCCACCCGGATGACGAGGTAATCGCCGCCGGGGGACTGATGCAGCAGGTGCTGGCGCGAGGCGGCGAGGTCCGGGTGGTGGTGCTCACCAACGGCGACGGTTCCCTCACCGGTACCATGCTGGAGTTCCGTCGCCCCTATCCCCGGTCCCCGCACTACATTCAGGCCGGCCTCATCCGCCAGCAGGAATCCCTCCAGGCCCTGGCCACCCTTGGCCTCGCTCCCGGATTCGTGGACTTCCTAGGCTACCCCGATCAGGGGCTACGCCCCCTCTGGTTCGACCACTGGGACGACGAGGACCCCTATCGCTCCCCGTTCACCGGGTTCACCCACGGCGCCTACCCCCTGAGCCTCAATCCTTCCGCGGTGTATTCCGGTCATTCCCTCCTCCAGGACCTGCGTGCCATCCTGGACGATTTCCGGCCTGATGCCATCGTGGCTCCTCACCCCACCGACAGCCATCCGGACCATTGGGCCGCCGGTGCCTTCACCGCTCTGGCCCTGGCCTTGAGGCGAACCGATCCCGCTCCCAGGCTCTTGCTCTATCTGGTACACCGAGGTGACTTCCCCGTTCCCCGAGGCGACCTTCCCTTCGCTCCCTTGCTGCCGCCGCTCCGGCTGGTTAATGATTCCTTCTACTGGCAGAGGCTGACTCTTCCCGATGAGATGGTCGAGGCGAAGGGTCAAGCCACGAACCTCTATCGTAGTCAACTCCCACTCCTGGGGGGCTTCCTGCGGTCGTTCGTCCGTCAGAACGAGTTATTCTGCGAACTCACTCCCCACGCTGTGCTGAGACTGGCGGAGGACCAGCCAGTGACACCCGTGGTCGGCGATTGGGTTGTCGCTGAGGGGACCGAGGTACACCCCATCTTGGAGGACTCTAAGGCGGACAGCGTACCCCAGGAGCTGGGTTCGGGGGCGGACTTCGTGGCCCTCTACGTGGGAGTGACCCCCACGGAGATGCGGGTCGCCGTGGAGTTGGCCGGCACCTCCAGCCCCTTCATCGAGTACCGCGCCTTCGTGCGAGCTGCCGATGGCGACGAGATCGCCAAGGCTCGCGTCATCTACCCGGTTCGAGCGCTATCCAGGCCCCGCTCCCAAGCCCAGGGGCGGTTCCTCTTGGCCACTTTCCCCCTGGAGAGCCTGGGGTACCCTCGCACCGTGGTCGTCAGCGTCGAGGCCAAGTACGTCCGGGGCGGAGTGGTGGACCGCATTGGCTGGGCCCTGGTGGACCTGGGCGACGGCACCTCCCCCCCGGTGGCGGCACCATGAAGGCGGCGGTCCCGGCGGCAGCCGTCCGCCCTTACCAGGCAATAGACCGGAAGGCGGTCCGCCGCATCTACGCCGACACCGCCTTCTTCGGCCGCCCGGTCGAGGCCTTCTTCGACGACCGCACCCTGTTCGCCGATCTCGGGGTAAGCCTCTACACCGATCACTATCCGGATCACGCTTTCGTGGCTCAGGATGGAGGCGAAGTGGTTGGCTACATCCTCGGCAGTCCCCGAGGAGACGCCGAGGTTCATCGGCTGCTGTTGCCGAGACTCCCGCGTATCGCCTGGGGCCTCGGGAGAGGCCGTTACCGCGTCGGTCGACGGACCATCGGCTACCTGTGGACCAACGCCCGCGCCGGCCTGGGCGGCCAACTCCTGGAGATTCGCGACCCGACCTACCCGGCCAATCTACACATCAACCTGATCGAGAGCCATCGCGGCCGGGGGTTGGGCGGGGCCCTCATGCGAGCTTACCTGGAGGGTCTGCGGGTGGCGGGAGTAACCGGGGTACATGCCGTCACCACCGACCGGAACCCCGGTGCCGCCCGGTTCTTCGAGGGCAATGGGTTCCGGCTCCTCCAGGCGCGGACGACCTCGGTGTGGCGGAGTCACCTGGGCCGGGAGGTTCAGCTCCTGGCCTACGGCCTGCGTCTGGAATAGGGCAGGCCCCCCAAGGTCTGCGAGACCTTGAGGGCCTGGTCGCTCATTCACGCCCGACGCCTTACGCGCAAAGCGAGATCAAGGCAGTAGGTCGTCAACACCGCCACATGCCATTTGACAGTATCCACGTAAGCAGGTGAGAATAGTCCTATCAATTCCTGGGCGCCCGGCCCTGCCGCATCGGTCGCAGTATCGGCGCTACGCGATTGTTCGGCTCCACAACCCAATACCCGTAGGGAGGAAGAAGATGCTTTCGGAGAAGAGGCTATCACGACGCGCGGCTCTCAGAAGCTCGGCCCTGGCCGCCATCGGCCTGACGGTAGCCGCCTGCGGGGGAGCCACCCCGGCGCCGGCCGCCACCACCGCCCCTCAAGCCGAGGCCACCTCGGCCCCCACCCCGGCGGCCGCCGCCGGCGAGAAGACCACCGTCCGCTGGCAGGACTGGCCGGACTGGGAGCCCAACTTGGACAAGATCCTGGCCAAGTTGGCCGAAGACTTGCCCGAGCTCAATATCGAGTTCGAGACCCTGGGTGACGGCTTCGAGGACAAGACCCTGGCCGCCATGGTGGCCGGCACCGCCCCCGACGTCACCACCGGCTGGGGACCCATCTTCCGCGTCTGGGCCGAGAAGGGCCAGTTGCTCGACCTTCAGCCCTTCGTGGACCGGGATTTCTCCGCCGAGCGGATCGCCGACTTCCACAAGTTCCAGTGGGACGGCATGGTGGCCAGGGACTCGGGCATACGCTACGCCGTGCCCTTCTACGTCAACCTTATCATGCTCTACTACAACAAGGAAGCCCTGGATGAAATCGGGCTGGAATATCCGACCGCGGACATGAACTACGACGACTACGCCCAGATGTTGCAGGCCGCTACCGTCAAGGGCGATGACGGCAGAATCACGCGCTGGGGCGGATCCATCAACACCATCAGCTACGAGCACGTGCAGATGCACATGCAGGCCTTCGGCGGCCACATGTCCAACCCGGACGACTGGACCGAGTGCTGGATGGGCAAGGACGAATCCCTCGAGGCGCTGGAATGGCTCCGGGCTCGGCAGTGGGATGACAACTCCGTGGCGCAGCCGTTGCAGCTCGAGGGCGTGGGCCAGGTCTCCGGGAACCAGGCCGGGCCCTGGGGCGCCGGCATGCTCTCCACCGAGCAGGGCGGCATGGGCGCCATCGCCTTCTACGCCAGCGAGAGCCCCTTCAAGTTCGCTATCACCCACCTGCCCGAGGGTCCGGTGCGTCGCTCCACCATGGGCACCACCGACGGCTATGCCATCTTCAAGGGCAGCAAGAATCCGGAAGGGGCTTGGAAGCTGCTGCAATTCCTCACCGACGACTACTTCCAGACCATGGTCACTGAGACCTGGGGCGGCATCCCGGCCCGGCGTTCCCTAATCCCCAACTGGAAGGAACTCATCATCAAGAGCTTCCCGGTCCTGGAAGACTCGAACATGGACGCCATCCTCGAAGCTCTGGAGTGGAGCTACCCCATGACCACCGAGGAGTTCAAGGCCCAGTCCGAGTCGCAGGCGGCCATCAAGTCCGCCCTGGAGAAGGTGTACTCCGTGGGCGACACCCCGGTGGACTACTTCATCGAGATCGCCGACGAGGTCACCAGAATCAACCGCGAGGGCTAGACGACCGCGGGCCTCACATTGTGATCCGGGGCAGGGGCGCACCGTCGTGCGCCCCTGTTGGCCATGTTGCACTGCAACGATAGGAGGCAATCATTGGCGGCAGGGCTCGATGCCACCACAGCCGAGCGGCGGTCCACGGCCCCTCGCCGGCGCCTTTCCCAGAGGGCTCGAGAGGAGATCGCCGGCTATCTCTTCATCAGCCCTTGGATCGTGGGCTTCCTGATCTTCACCGCCGGTGCCATGCTCTTCTCTCTCGGGCTGGTCTTCTACAAGACCGACCTGCTGACCGGGTTCAACTTTTATGGCTTGCGCAACCTCACCAAGATGGTTTCCGATCCGCTCTACCACAAGAGCTTGACGGTCACCTCCTACTACGCCTTCGCCGTGGTTCCCCTCAGCCTGGTGATCGGCCTGGTGATCGCCCTGGGGCTCAATCAGGGGCTACCGGCCCAAGGCCTTTGGCGTACCCTCTACTACCTGCCCTCGGTCACGTCGGGCATCGCCGTGGCCATGCTGTGGATCTGGATCTTCTACCCCGATGCGGGCTTGCTCAATCAGGCCTTACGAATGGTGGGTATAGAGGGGCCGCGCTGGCTCTACAGTGAGGAGTGGGCCGTGCCCGCCTTCATCATCATGGGGGCCTGGGGGGCGGGCGGGAACATGCTCCTCTACCTGGCCGGGCTACAGGGCATACCCAGTCAGCTGTACGAGGCGGCCCGCATTGACGGGGCTAACTCCTGGCGCGCCTTCTGGGCCATCACCATTCCCATGCTATCTCCTACCATCTTCTTCAACCTGATCATGGGCATCATCGGTTCTTTCCAGGTCTTCACCCAGGCCCTGGTGATGACCGACGGCGGCCCCAACAACGCCACTCTCACCATCATGCTCTACCTTTACCGCAAGGGCTTCGAGCAGTTTCAGTTCGGCTACGCCTCCGCCATTGCCTGGTCGCTTTTCGCCATCGTGATGGTGCTCACCCTGCTGGTGTTTCGAGGCTCGGCCCTCTGGGTCTACTACGAGGGGGAGGTGCGCAAGTGACGGCAGTGGCGGAAAGGCGTCCTTCGCCCACCCCGCGCCGGGCGGTGAATCGCTACCGAGCCCTGCATTGGTTCTGGCGCGCCCTGCTCATGATCCTGGTCGCGGCCGGCTCCGTGATCTTCATTCTTCCCTTCGTCTGGATGGTCTCCACCTCCTTCAAAGCGACGGAGGAGGTGCTGCGCTTCCCGCCTATCTGGATCCCGAAGACGCTGGAGATCAAGAACTACATTGAGCCCTGGAGCCGCCTGCCGTTCGCCACTTACTACAAGAACACTATCACCGTGGTGGCCTTCAACCTGGTGGGAACCCTGCTCTCCAGCTCCCTGGTGGCCTTCGGATTCGCCCGACTGCGCTTTCGGGGCCGCAACATC
>JBBQIE010000092.1:0-7256 GCA_038324625.1 Anaerolineae bacterium
GTGGGCTCCCCTGCCGATCCTTCAGCCCTGGCCCAACAGGTGGCAAGAGAGCCCTACGACGTGGTGCTGCTCACCCACTGCGAGACCAGCACCGGGGTCCTGAACGATGTCCCCGCCTTGTCCCGGGCTCTCGGATCGGGCAACGACAGGCCGCTCCTGCTCCTCGATGGTGTCAGCTCGCTGGGAGCCGTCCCCCTCGGGCTCTCCCAGGCGGATGTGGACATCGCCATCACCGCCTCCCAGAAAGCCTGGATGACCCCGCCAGGCTTGAGCCTGCTCTCGGTGTCGCCGCGAGCCTGGGAGCGCATCGAGAGTTGCCGCTCCCCGCGCTGCTATCTGGATCTCGCCCTGGCTAGGCGTTACGCGAAACGGGGCGAGACCCCTTGGACCCCGGCCCTGACCCTCCTCTATGGCCTGGACGCCGCCTTGGACCTCATTCTCGCCGAGGGACCGGCCACGGTGGCCGCCCGCCACGTTCGCCTGGCCTGTCGCATTCGCGCGGGGCTTAGGGACCTGGGATTCACCACTCTAGCCGACGAGATCCACGCCTCGCCCACGGTGACGGCGGCCCTTCTTCCACCCGGGGTGGAGTACCCTGGACTCACCGACACGCTCTCCTCTGAGTATGGTATCGAGGTAGCCGGTGGGCAGGGGGATCTCAGGGGGAAGATAGTGCGAATCGGACACATGGGGCACATACACGATGCCGATGTGGACTACCTGCTGGACGCATTCTCGGCGGCGGTGCGGCAGTGCCGATCGGCCGCGGCGCGCGCTTGATGCCCAAGGTACTAGTCACCGACTCGTTGGATCAGAGCGCCCTCGACCTTCTGGGCCAGGGAGCCGAGGTTGTCTACTCCCCTGGGGCGACGCCCTCCGACCTCATCCGGCTCATCGGAGATGCCGATGGGCTGGTTGTCCGCAGCGGCACCAAGGTCACCAACGAGGCTATCGCCGCCGGGGCCCAGCTCCGGGTGATCGGGCGGGCCGGGGCCGGGGTGGACAACATCGCCGTCGAGGCCGCCACCCGGAGAGGCATCTGGGTGGTAAACGCCCCCGACAGCAACTCCGTCGCCGTCGCCGAGCATGTCTTCGCCCTCATGCTCTCCCTGGCCCGGCGCATCCCCCTGGCGGCCGAAAGCGTAGCCCGAGGCGAGTGGCGCCGGCAAGCTTTCCAGGGTGAGGAGCTTCAGGGCAAAACCCTGGGGATCATCGGCCTGGGCCGTATCGGCCGGCGGGTGGCCGAGAGGGCCCGCGCCTTCGGGATGACCATCCTAGCCCACGATCCGTTCGTGGCCCCGAACCAGGCCGAGGGGCTGGGTGTACGCCTGATCTCCCTCGATGAGCTGCTGTCCGCCGCCGATTTCATCAGCATCCACGTGCCCGCCGGCTCCGAGACCGATGGGCTCCTCGGGGAGACTCGCCTCTCCCGCTGCAAGCCCGGCTCCTATCTGGTGAACTGCTCCCGAGGCTCCGTGGTAGACGAGCCGGCCCTCCTCGCGGCTCTCGATAGCGGCCGGCTCGCCGGCGCCGGGCTGGATGTGTTTGCCACCGAGCCCCCTTCCGGTTCTCTCCTGATCCGCCATCCCCACGTCATCGCCACTCCCCACATCGGCGGTATGACTCGGGAAGCGCAACAGAACGTGGCCCTGGCGGTGGCGGAGCAGGTGCTGGCAGTGCTCCGCGGGGCCCAGCCCACCCACCCGGTAAATGCCCCCGCCCTCACCGCCGAGGAGCAGGCGCGCATCGGGCCCTATCTGGACCTGGCCCGCCGTCTGGGGCGGCTCTATGCCGCTATCGCCGAGGCCCCCACCATCTCTGTGGAGGTCTGCCATGCCGGCCTGGCGGCGGAGATGGAGACCGCTCTCATCACCGCCTCCCTGCTCCAGGGCCTTTTGGAGCAGGTGTCCGAGACTCCGTTGAATACCATCAACGCCCGAATGGCCGCCCTGAGCCGGGGCATCTCCGTGAGCGAGACTACTTCCGCCCAGACCGGCCCCTACTCCAGCCTCCTCTCTCTTACGGTGCGAACCCCGACCGGGGAGCATCGCCTCGCCGGCACCATCCTCCACGGTCAGCCCTACGTGGTCCGCATTGAGGACTTCTGGATCACCTTCGTGCCCGCCGGGACCCTACTTTACACGGAGCACATCGAGCAGCCCGGCATCCTGGGCCGCATGGGGACCCTTCTGGGGGAGCAGGGAGTCAATATCTCCTTCGTGCAGGTGGGCCGGAGCGCCCGCGGCGGGGCGGGCGTCATGATCCTGGGGATTGACGACGCCCTCAGCGGCCCGGGCCTCGAGGCCGTCCGCGCCCTCCCCAGCGTCA
Source organism: Anaerolineae bacterium (assembly GCA_038324625.1). Lineage (GTDB taxonomy): Bacteria > Chloroflexota > Anaerolineae > DRVO01 > DRVO01 > JBBQIE01. The sequence goes on from JBBQIE010000092.1 coordinate 2,329, forward strand.
GGCAAGCTCGACTGGTGCGGCTGCCGCCGGCGTCCCCCTAGCTTCGGCGCGAGAGGCTTCGCCTCTCTCTGGGAGGCTAGTCCTCGACGATATCGCACCGGCGGGCACCGGTTATGCGCTCCAAATCGGTGACCGAGATGGGGAACACGGCATGAGGGCTACCGGCGGCAGCGTGAAGAAGCTCGAACCGGAAGAGAGATAGGTCCATGAGAACCGGCAGATCGGCGTCGTGCCCGATCGGCGGTACCCCGCCCACCGCGTACCCGGTGAGCTCCCGGACCTCGTCCGCCGTGGCCAGGCGAGCCTCCTGGGCTCCCACGGCACTGGCAATCTTCGCCAGGTCGGCGCGACGGTCCCCAGCCACCAGGGCCAACAGCGGCGTACCATCGGCCATGAGCACCAGGGACTTAGCGATGCTCCCCAGCGATACTCCCAAGGCATCGGCCGCCAACTGGGCGGTTCGTGAGCTGCGATCCAGCTCCACTACCTCAGTCTCCACTCCCAGGCCGGCCAAAGCCTGTCGCACCCTCTCCACCGATCTCGGACGGTCCGCCATCTAATTCGTCCCCCCAGCGGCAATCGGTTCTACCCAGCATCGTCCCCCTCCCACCAGTTGGGGGAACTGCCGGACCACTTCATCGCAGGCCCGCGTGTGGGCGTTGGGGAAGTCAATCCTCACCTTCCGGGTCCCGTCTCTGACCTCGACGGTCAACTCGTCTCCTCCGTCGAAGCGACCGGCCGCCTGCACCACCCGATTGAGCAGTTGCCGGTCCGCCTGAGGATCATCGCTTCTCTGGATCTGGAACACCAACCTCCGGGCCCGAACCTCCGGTGCCGGCGTCGGCTGCACCTCCGGGGTGCTGATGACATCGGTCACGCTTTCGCACAGCACCTTGGCCGCCCCTCCCCGGCTGTCCACTTTGCCCCGGATCAGCAGAATCTTCCCCTCTTCCCAGAATTCCTCGGTATCCCGAAGAGTCCGGGGGAAGACGATGACCTCTATGGTGCCCTGGAGGTCCTCGAACTGCACGAAGGCCATGGTATCCCCCTTGCGAGTCACCATGCGCCTGATGCCCTGGACCACCCCGGCGATGGTGACCGCTTGGCCCGCCATTTCCTCGCCGATCTCGGTGCTGAAGGCGGATACCAGCTCCGACAGCCGCCGACTCCACTTGTTGAGAGGGTGCTCGGAGAGATACACCCCCAGCAACTCCTTCTCCCAGGCCAGTCGCTGCCGTAAGGGGATATCCTCACCCGCGCGGGCGCCGTTTCCCAGCCCTATGTGCTCCGCTTGGACTCCGGAGCCCGCTCCAAACATGGTCAACTGCCCCGACTCTCGCGCCTGATGGATGCCCTGGCTCACGCTCACCATACCGTCCACCGACGACAGCAGGGTCGTCCTATCGGAGAAGCAATCGAGGGCTCCCGCCTTGATCAGGCACTCCAGCACCCGCTTGTTGACCTGACGCAGGTCCACCCGGTTGACGAAATCATCCAGACCCCCGAAAGGCCCGTCCGCATCCCGAGCCTCGAGGATCAGCTGGACGGCACCCTCGCCCACGTTCTTGATCGCCCCCATGCCATAGCGGATCGCCTCCCCTTCGATGGCGAACTCCACCCGCCCGGCGTTGACGTCCGGCTGCAGCACCTCGATCCCCAGCCGGCGGGTCTCGGCGACCAGGCCGGCCACCTTCTCCGGCTTGCTCCGCTCCACCGTCAGGGAGGCGGCCATGAACTCCAGGGGATAGTGGGCCTTCAGGAAGGCCGTCTGGCACACAATGGCGGCATAGTCGGCAGCATGAGCCTTGTTGAAGCCGTAATTGGCGAAGAACTCGAAGGCATCGAAGATCTTGTCCGCCGCCGCCTCCGACAGCCCGCCATGCTTCATCGCCCCCTCGACGAAGATGCTGCGGTGCTTGAGCAGCTCCGACTGCTTCTTCTTCGACACCGCCCGCCGCACTTGGTCGGCCTCACCGGGCTCGTAACCCGCCAGGTCCGTGAGGATGCGGATGATCTGTTCCTGATAGACGCAGATGCCGTGGGTATCCCCCAGAATCGGCTCCAGGGCGGGATCCACGTAGGTGGGCTGCTTGAGGCCGTGTTTGCAGGCCACGAACTCGTCAATGAACTGCATGGGTCCGGGACGGTAAAGAGCGATCACCGCCGTAATATCCTCGATGCTCTCCGGCTTGAGGTCCCGAAGCACCCGCCTCATGCCGGGGCTCTCCACCTGAAAGAGGCCGGTGACATCGCCCGAGGTGAGCAGCTCGAAGGACTCCGGGTCATCCAGGGGAATGGTATCGAGCGTGAGCCGCCGGCCATGGCGCTCCTCGATCAATCGGGCGGCCAGGTTCATCACCGTCAGCGTGGACAGCCCCAGGAAGTCCACCTTCAGCAGGCCCAGGTCCTCCACCACCTCCATGGGATACTGGGTGATGGCCCCCTTTCCTTGGGTGGACCGGTGCAAAGGAGCGTACTCCACTAGAGGCCGGTCGGCGATCACCACCCCGGCGGCGTGGGTGCTGGCATGGCGGGCAATTCCCTCCAAGCCCTGGGCCATCTCCACCAGGTCGCGGAGATAGTCCGATGACTCCACCACCTGGCTGAACTCGGTCACCGTCTCCAGGGCATCCTTGATCTTCACCTTGGGACCGAACGGCACCAGGCGGGCCAGACGATCCACCTCCGGGAGGGGCAGGTCGAGGGCCCGGCCGGCGTCGCGGATGGCGGCCCGCGCCCCCATGGTCCCGAAGGTGATGATCTGCGCTACCTTGTCCTGCCCGTACTTATCACCCACGTAGGTGATCATCTCCTCGCGGCGATCGTCGGGCAGATCGAGGTCAATATCGGGCATACTGATGCGGCCCGGGTTGAGGAAACGCTCGAACATGAGATTGTGGGCCAGAGGATCAAGACGGGTGATGCCGAGAGTATAGGCCACCAGGCTACCGGCGCCGGAGCCGCGCACGTTCCACCAGATATCCCGCCTTCGCGACTCTTCGATTAGGTCCCAGACGATGAGGAAGTAGTCGTCGAAACCCATCTGGTGAATGATGCCCAGTTCGTGATCCAATCGCTGCCGCACCACCTCGGTGAGGTCGCCATACAGCCTCCGAGCCCCGTCCTCACAGAGCCTCCTCAGGTACGCCTGGGCGTTGGTCCCGGCAGGCACCTCGTACTTGGGAAGGTGGTACTGCCTGGGCCCCAGATCGAACTGGCACATCTCGGCGATCCGAAGGGTATTGCTGAGAGCCTCGGGCACATCGCCAAAGAGGGTCGCCATCTCCTCCGCGCTCTTCAGGTAGTAGCCCTCGTCGCTCATGCGCATACGTTTGGCCTGTTTCACCGTAGAGCTGGTCTGAATGCATAGGAGCAGGTCCTGGACTCGGGCGTCCTCCGGGCGAACATAGTGAACGTCGTTGGTAGCCACCGGCCCAATATCCAGCCGCCTTCCCAGGTCCAGCAAGCAGCGGTTCACGGCCTCCAGCTCGGGGAGGCCCTCGTGGGTCTGCACTTCCAGGTAGTAGCGCGGACCAAAGACCTCCTTATACCAGCTCGCCAGCCGCCCCGCCTCCTCGGTCCGGCCTTCGGCGGCCAGGGTGGCTACCTCCCCACTCCCACAGCCGCTGAGGGCAATGAGCCCCTCGGAGTGGGTACTTAGGTACTCCTTGTCCACCCGGGGTCGGTAGTAGAAGCCCTCCAACTGGGCCGCGGAAGCAATGCTGAGCAAGTTGGAGTACCCCTTCCTGTTCATGGCCAGCAAGGTGAGATGGGAAGCGCTCCGATCGAGCTGCGCGTCCCGGTCGGTCATTCGCCGAGGAGCGACGTAGACCTCGCAGCCGACGATGGGCTTGATCCCCGCCGCCGTAGCCGCCCGATAGAAGGGCACCACCCCGTACATGGCCCCGTGGTCGGTGAGGGCCACGGCAGGCATGCCCAGTTCCTGGGCCCGCTTCATCAGGTCCTCGAAGCGCGACAGACCATCCAACAGGGAGTACTCGCTGTGAACGTGCAAATGAACGAAAGACATCGGTGAGAGTAAGCCCTCCCGCGAGTTCAGCCCGGTCTCGGGTCTTGGCGCGCCGAGTCCCGGAACCCTAGAATACTGAGGTCAACCAATCCGAACCAGTCTCGATAGGGATAGTCATGCCCGAGCTGCCCGAAGTCGAAACCGTGGTTAGAACCTTGAGGCCCAAGCTCCTTGGGGCCACCATCGCCCGGGCCGAGGTCAGAGACGACCTAGTCATTGCCGGCTCCTCCCCCGAGGACTTCTGTAGAGCCCTGGCCGGTCGAACCATCGGCCACCTGAGAAGACGCGGCAAGTTCGCCATCGCCCCCCTGGGCGAAGGCCTGTTTCTCGTGGCTCATCTGGGCATGACCGGTCAGTTGGTTCTGGCTCCGGCGATGGCCCCGGAGCCTCGTTTCGCCCGGGTGGCTCTCCATTTGGAGGATGGCCACACCCTCTGGTATGCCGACATGCGAAAGTTCGGGCGCCTGCGAGTGACCCAAGATGCGGAAGCGGTCACGGCGGGCCTAGGACCCGAGCCTCTCCACCCCTCGTTCGACGCCGCCGTCCTCCTCAATCGCACCCAGGGACGGAAGCGCCCCATCAAGTCCCTGCTGCTCGATCAGTCGGTAGTGGCCGGCCTGGGCAACATCTATACCGACGAGGCCCTGTTCGAGGCCGGCCTGAACCCCTGCACGCCCGCCGGTGACCTCACTGGAGATCAGGCCAACCGCCTGGTGGAGGCCATTCGCGGTGTACTCACCCGTGGCATCGCTAATCGCGGCACCACCATATCCGACTATGTGGACGGCGAGGGACGGCCCGGGGCCAACCAGCTCACCCTTCGCGTCTATGGCCGAGCGGGACAAGCCTGCGTCCACTGCGGCCGCCCTTTGTCCGGCATTCGCCTGGCTGGTCGCAG
>JBBQIE010000093.1:0-7250 GCA_038324625.1 Anaerolineae bacterium
CGTGGGGGTGACCGAGCTGCGGTCCTACCACGTCTATTCGCACGTGGGGCGGGGCAGCGGCACTTACGGCGAGCCCATCAGCCTGACCCACCGCTACGCCGTCGCCTTCACCGTGGAGATGGACCGGGACATGACCGGCCCCGCCCCCAAGGCCACCATCTCCCTGGAGTCCTCCCGGCAGTACGTCCAGGCGGCGACCATCGCCCTGCAACTGGCGGGTTTCATCGGGCGCCTGGGCTATCCGGCCCGGGCCCACATTGACGGCAACTACCGGGTGATCGCCCCCCTGGTGGCTCGCGACGCCGGCCTGGGGGAGATCGGGCGTATGGGCCTGCTCATGACCCCCCGCTGGGGGCCGCGGGTGCGCCTGGGGGTGGTGACCACCGACCTGCCCCTCGTCCCCGACGAGATTCCTGATGGTTCCTCGGTGCTGGACTTCTGCCGCCTCTGTCGCAAGTGCGCCGAGAACTGCCCCAGCCGCTCCATCCCCTTCGGGGACCGGGAGGAGATCGAGGGGGCCTGGCGGTGGCGCATCAACTCCGACACCTGCTTCCGCTACTGGAACGCCGTGGGCACCGATTGCGGCCGTTGTCTGGACGTGTGCCCCTACTCCCACCCCGACAACCTCGTCCACGGCCTGTTGCGGGCGGCGGTGCGACGTTCCCGCCCGGCTCGGCGGCTGGCCCTCCGCCTGGACGATCTGTTCTATGGGCGGCGGCCTCAGGCCCGGCCGGCGCCGGGGTGGACGAGGGTGGACAAGGGATGGACGCACGACCGGCTCCAAAACTCCGATAGAGGATAGAAAGCATGAAGCTATTCGATCTAGCCGGACGGAAGGCCCTGGTCACCGGCGGCAGCCGGGGGATCGGCCGGGGGATAGCCCAGGGGCTGAAAGAGGCCGGGGCGGAAGTGGCCGTCATCGGCCGCTCGGAGACCGTGTTTCAGACCGCTGCCGAGGACGGCTTCCTGCCCATCCAGGCCGACCTGGGCGACCGGGAGGAGCTGCGCCGCGGCTTCGAGGAGGCGACGGCCAAGCTCAGGGGGCTGGACATCCTGGTCAACAACCACGGCCTCCAGCGGCGTCACCCGGCGGAGCGCTTCCCCCTCGCCGACTGGGACCTGGTGATCGAGGTGAACCTCACCTCCATATTTGAGCTTTGCCAACTGGCGGCCGGGATCATGCTCCCCCGGGCCCAGGGCAAGATCATCAACATCGCCTCCGTGCTCAGCTTCAGCGGGGGCATCACCGTGCCCGCCTACGCCGCCGCCAAGGGAGGGGTGGCCCAGATGACCAAGGCCCTGGCCAACGAGTGGGCCGGCAAGGGGGTGAACGTCAACGCCATCGCCCCCGGTTACATCGCCACCGACCTGAACGAGGCCCTCATCAACGACCCGGTGCGCAACCGGCAGATCCTGGAGCGGGTTCCCGCCGGCCGCTGGGGCATCCCCGACGACCTCAAGGGCGTGGCCATCTTTCTCGCCTCCCCCGCCTCTGACTACGTCCACGGGGCGGTACTCCCGGTGGATGGAGGGTGGCTGGCCCGCTAGAGTGGTCGTTCCTTCCATCGCCGAGTGGTGAAGGGGCCGATTCATCTTGCCGCCGGAGGCGACGATGCCTATTATAGCGATAAAGAGCTAAGACGGAGCGCGATGACACCGCCGCCGAAATGGACCGTCGAGTTCTATACTGACGCTCGGGGAAGATCCCCGGCTCTCGAGTTTCTGGACGCCCTGCCTTTGCACGAGCGAGGGACGGCGGCGCGGGTGTTGGACCTGCTTGCCGAATACGGCGTACACCTAGCTATGCCACATGTCCGACCGGTGGACGACCTCTGGGAGCTGCGCGCCGGTCCCAATCGCCTTTTCTACGTCGTTCGCACCGGGCGGCGCTTCATCATTCTGCATGGATACCGTAAGCAGAGTCAGAAGGCTCCCAGGGGGGAGATAGAGACGGCACGCCGTCGCCTGGACGACTACGTTAGCCGAGGAGGCTGAGCCCATGGGCCCCAAGACCATACCTTTCGAGGAAGTGAAAAGGGAGTGGCTGCAGAACCCGGAGTTCAAGCGCATCTACGACGAGATGGAGCCGGCCTACCAGATAGCCCGGCTGCGGATCATGAGCGGCCTCACCCAGCAGCAGCTGGCCGAGCTGGTGGGCACCTCGCAGTCATCCATCGCTCGGCTGGAGAGCGGCAGGGAGCTACCTCGGCTCTCCTTCCTGCGCCGGGTGGTGGAGGCCATGGGCGGCACCGTGACCGTGACCATCACCGCCGGCGAGCAGGGGTCCTAGCGGGAAGGCCCTCATCCCCCGGCCCCTTCTCCCACTCGTGGGAGAAGGGGAGGCTGGGAACGGCGTCTCTCACACTCCCGGCAGCTTCGCCGCCGTGACCCGCTCCTCGCCGCAGGCGCACGACCGACCCTCGGCCGTCTCCACCAGGAAGTGGCCGCACCGGCGACAGCGCAGCCAGCACTCCCTCCTCTCGCCGGTCGCCAACCGGGGCAGGGCGGAGCCGTCTCCGACGGTGTTGCCCAGAGCCTGTACCTCCAGGATCATCCGCCCGGCGGCGGCCCCGGCCCAGGGACGGGTCTCGATGGTCAGAGGGTCACGGAAGCCGTTTCGCTCCAGGGCCGGCAGGAAGTGACCCCAGTCCACCGTCCCGTAGGGCGGCTGGAGGTGCTGGTCGCCGGAGGTGTCATTGTCCGCCAGATGGACGGTGACCACCAGGTCGGACAGGGTCTCGTAGACCCCGGGCAGACCCTCGCCCACGTGAGCGTGGCCGGTGTCCAGGCATACCTTCAAGGCCGACGAATCGAATCCCTGGACCACCGCGGCCAGGTCGGCGACGTGTTCGAGGGGATGTAGGGGGAGCATGTTCTCCAAGGCCAGGACCACACCCTCGGCCTCGGCCAGGGGCACCAGGTGCTCCAGGCTGGCCCGCGCCGACCGCTCCATCCCCGGTATCACGTCAGGATCGCGCACCCCGCGCCCGGGGTGGATGACCAGGTAGCGAGCTCCCGTCAGGTGGGCCCGGTGGATGATGTCCTCGTGGGCCAAGAGGGCCTTCTCCCGTGCCTCCTCCTCGATGGCCCCCAGGTCCCCGGCATCGCCGAAGGGGGCGTGGATGGAGCGGATGGGCAGGCCCGCCTCGGCATAGCTCCGGGCCAGGGCGCGGAGTTCCTCGTCCGTGGAACAGAAGACGCCCCAGCCGATCTCCACGGCGACGGCGCCGCACCCGGTCACCAGGGGAAGGGCCTCCATCAGTTGAGGCAGGTCGAGGGGGGTCAGAGCGATGGCGAGATCCATTTGAGATATATCTCCTGTGTAAAGTCTAGTCTCACGGAAAGACGATAGAAGAGAGGAGATGCATGGGCCCCATCTGCCCACCGGCACCGACGCCGTCCGCGCCGAAGGCACGGCGGAGATGATTGCCGAGCTAGAGCCGGTCATCATTCTACCCACTTTGTACCTGAACCTCAACGACCAGATGAAGGCCTACCCCGGCACCATCGCCATGTCGCCGCGGTTGGTGGGCGACATCCTGCGGGAGCTGTGCTCCGAGGCCGCCCGCAACGGCTTCCGGAAGATCGTCTTTCTCATTGCTCACGGGGGAGTGGACGTGCGAGTCCCTGTTGCATACGGTCTTGCACGAGGGGGTGAAGGACTCCATGGCCTTCGCCATCAACCTGGGCCAGTTTCGGCCTCTGGCGGCGGAGGCCATGGAGTCGAGCGTGAGGGAGGGGCAGGGGGACGGGAGGTCATCAGTGAGGCGGTGGACTGGGATCGCGAATGAGGTTTGGATCACGAAGGACGCGAATGGGGAACGAAAACGCGAAAGGTCGGCGTCAGGCAAGGGTGGCCGGTAGTCCGGCGCCAAGTAGGGGCCGTGCCTGGTGCTGGCCCCAAGGGGGAGGCGCGGTGGTCTTCCCCTACGGTTATCAGGTGACGAATGGCGCGGCCGAGACTTGGGGGGCCCTGATCGGCGAACGCCTCGAACTCGGTGAGCCGCTTTCGCGTTTTCGTCCTTTTCGTGTGGTTCGCGATCCAAACGACCCCCCAACTCGACCGACTCCCACCCCCGCTGCTACAATCCTCCACGACACTCACATCACAGGAGGACTCCCATGACGTCTAAGAAGAAGTTCACCGCCGCCGAGGCCAAGCAGGTCGGCGAGGCCCTGGGGATAGACTGGAGCCGGTTCGACGTGGAGCAATTCCGCCGGGGGATGGACGTGGAACTCGAGCACGGCACCGAGGACCCCAACACCAACGTCACCGACGACGACCGCATGACCACCGGCAAGATCGCCCTGGCCCACCTCAACGAGTTCCCCGACTACTACACCCGCCTGGAGGCCATGGAAGAGCAGGCCCACAAGGACCACGGCATGAGGTAGGAGTGGACGCGGGGCCCGGACCCGAAGAGCGTCCGGATCACGAAGGCCGCGAAAAGGGGCGAAAACGCGAAAGCTCTCGCCGATTTCGAGGTGTTCGTTTCTTCGCCGTGGGGACGGGGAGTGGACCGGCACCCGGAGCCCCTTCAGGGCCTGCCGGCCCACTCCCCACTATCCACTAACCACTCCGCCGTCCCGTTTCGCTTGACCAAGGGAGTCGTTGATGTAGAATGCCTTCGTCTCTGGGTAGTTGGAGGGCTGGGTTTCGCCTGTCCGAGAGATCACTTGGAGCGAGGTGCTCATATGTCCACCAGAATCCTGTCCGTCTTCGTGATCGTGGCTTGCCTACTGGCGCCGGTCTCAGCCCTGGCCGAGCCTATCGTCCCTCAGGCCGCACCCGTCTGGCATAGCTACACCAACGGCAACTGGGTCAACGGGCTGGCGGTGGAGGGCGACTACCTCTGGGCGGCTACCGACGGCGGGGTGGTCCGCTGGAACCGCACCGACGGCACTCACGTCAAGTACACCACCGCCGACGGCCTGACGGACAACGTGGTCCACTGCGTGGCGGTGGGCCCGGATGGGAGCAAGTGGTTCGGCACCGACAAGGGGGTCAGCCGCCTGCAGGGCAGCACTTGGACCACCTACAGCCAGGCTCACGTGGGCAACAGCCGCTACTACCTCCGCTACATCAAGGCCATCGCCGTGGACCCCTCCGGCACCCCGTGGTTGGGGTTCATCAGCGGGGTGGCCCGCTTCGACGGCACCGAGTGGGCCCTCCTCAAGGACGCCGCCGACCAGACCCTCCCCCAGACCAACGGCATCGCCTTCTCCGGCAGCGACGTCTGGTTCAGCACCCAGAACGACGGGGCCATGCACTTCGACGGCAGCACCTGGGCCTTCTACACTACCGCCAACAGCGGCATCGCAGACGACTGGCTGGAGGCCGTGGCCGTGGATGCCGCCGGCAACCGCTGGTTCGCGGCCGGCACGGACGGGGTGAGCAAGTACGACGGCACCACTTGGACCACTTACACTGACACCAACACCGGTGGCATGCTCGATCATTGGACCGTCCGGGCCATCGCCGCCCACGGGACCGACGTGTGGTTCGGCACCGCTACCGGCGCCACCCTCTTCAACGGCAGCGCCTGGAGCCGCTACACCACCGCCGACGGTCTGATCCATGACAACGTCCAGGCCATCGCCTTCAGCGGCGATGGGTGGTTCGGCACCCGCGGCGGCATCAGCAAGCTCCTCGGCGGCACCTGGACCACCTACGCCATCGCCAACGAGCCCCTGCCCAACAACCGCGTGAACGCCGTGGCCGTGGACGGAGCCGGCAACCGCTGGTTCGGCACCGATAGCGGCGCCGTGATGTATGACGGCAGCACCTGGACTGCCTTCTTCCCGGGGGAGCAGGTGCTGGCCGCCTACACCGATAGCAACGGGGACGTCTGGCTGAGCACCTACGGCCTAGCTTCCGCCGTGCAGCGGCGATCCGGCACCGGCTGGACCACCTACACCCATGCGGATGGCCTGCTCGACAGCGACGTCTATGCTATCAGCCAGGACTCCGCCGGTCGGATGTGGTTCGGCGCCCGAGCGGGCGTCAGCCGCCTGGACGCCGGCACCTGGAGCACCATCACCACCGCGGACGGCCTGGCCCACGACTACGTGCGGGATATCTACCAGGACACCGCCGGCAATATGTGGTTCGCCACCGGGGGCGGGGGAGTGTCCAAGCTCGACGGGACCGCGAACTGGACCACCTACACCGAGGCCAACAGCGGCTTGGCCTTCGACTGGGTCTACTGCATAACTCAGGATCAGGCTGGGCGGATGTGGTTCGGTACCGGCGGCGGCATCAACCGACTGGATGGGAGCACCTGGACCACCTACGACAGCACCGATGGGGTGGGCGCTTTCGGCTCGGCCGCCGGGTGGGACGTGATCGTGGATGGCGAGGGCAGGCTCTGGTTCGCCGACAGCGGCCTGGCCCGCTTCGACGGCAGCCGCTGGAAGACCTACACCACCAGCAGCGGCCTCACCAGCTACGAGGTCAACTCTCTGGCCCTGGACGCCGGAGGTCACCTCTGGCTGGGGACGGACGGCGGAGTCACCGAGGTGACCTCCCTCCCGACCGATGCCTTCATCTACGTGCCCTTGCTCATGAAGTGAGGTCGACCCGAGGGAAGCCCGTAGTCGTGGCCGTCTGACGCTTCCGACGCTGGTTGGGGAGGGTTCTCAAGGAGAGGATACATGGACAAGGACTCGTCGGTTGCCGTCAAGACCGCCGTCATCGCCGGGGTCTTCGGCCTCTTGGGCATCATCGCCGCCGGGTTGATCGGCCTGTTCGAGCCGGCGGCGGAGCGCCTGGCCGAGCGGGTGGTGGCCGTCCCCACGGCCACCGCTACCCCGGCGACGGCAGCAGAGCCACCGACGGCCACCCCGGTCCCCACCTCGCCGCCGGCGGAGCCCACGACGGCAGCGGTGGGCGCCACGGCTGCCGACACGGCCACCTCGGTGGCCCAGCCGACCGCCGGAGCGCCGTCGCCCACGGCGGCTGATAAGCCGGTCACTCCTACCGCCACGCCCGCGGTCGCGACTCCCACCGAACCCGCCGCCGCCACCGTGACCCCGGCCTCAGCGGGCGTGCCCGCGCCGTCCGTGTCGCTGCTGAGCACCATCACCCACGGCGGGGAAGTCCGGGCCGTGGCCCTATCCCCCGACGGCACCCTGGTGGCCTCCGTCGGCACCGACTACACCATACTTCTGTGGGACGTCGCCACCGGCACCGAGCTTCGCGGCATGAATCCAGATACGGTGCTCAGGGAGGGGCTGGGTTTCTCGCCCGA
>JBBQIE010000094.1:0-7209 GCA_038324625.1 Anaerolineae bacterium
CGACTTGGATCCGGAGGCGGCCCAGCGGGCGGCGGATCGGTTCGGGGTGCCCGCCTTCCCCAGCCGCGAGGCCTTGCTGGACCAGGTGGACATCGTGGACGTCTGCACCCCCACCTTCGCCCACAAGGAAGTAGTGGTGGCGGCCGCCCGAGCCGGGAAGCACGTCCTCACCGAGAAGCCCATGTCGCAGACGGTGGATGACTGCCGGGAGATGATCCGCGCCGCCGACGAGAACGGGGTGCGCCTCTTCGTGGCCCAGGTGGTGCGCTTCTTTCCCGAGTACGCCACCGCCAAACGCCTGGTCGAGGAGGGAAGCATCGGCGACCTCGGGGTGATCCGACTCACCCGCGGAGGACAGAACCACGGCGCCGGACCCCGCGAGTGGTTCGTGGAGGAGTACAAGTCGGGCGGGGTGGTCCTCGACTTGATGGTACACGACTTCGACTATGCCCGCTGGCTGGCCGGGGATGTGGAGCGGGTGTTCTGCCAGCGCCATCTGGGAGTGGACTCCGACTATGCTCTGGTCACCCTGCGCTTCCGGAGCGGGGCCATTGGCCACATCGAGGGCAGTTGGGCCTATCCTTCCGGCTTTCGCACCGGCTTCGACATCGCCGGCGACGATGGCCTGTTGACCTTCGATACCGAGAAGGCGGTCCCCCTGGAAGTGCGCCTCAAGGAGACGGAAAGCACCGCCAAAGGAGTGGTGGTCCCCTCCAGCCCCCTCTTCCCGGAAGATAGTCCCTACGCTCGCGAGATTCGCCACTTCCACGATTGCCTGGAGACCGGCGAGGAGTTCCTGGTCACCGCTCGCGACGGGATGGCGGCGGTGCAGATCGCCAATGCCGCCCGCCAGTCGGCCCTCACCGGCAAGCCCGTCACCCTCGATCCCCTCGGTCTCTAGGTGGAGGAGAACATGAGCCGCATCGGCATACTCAGCTTCGCTCACGTACACGCATCCGCCTATGCCTCCTGCCTAAGCCGCCTGCCCGGGGTGGAACTGGTGGGCATCGCCGACGAGGATAAGGGGAGAGGTAAGGAGGCCGCCAACCAATACGACACCGCTTTCTTTTCCTCCTACGAGGCCCTCCTCGCTGCCGATCTCGACGGCGTCATCATCACCTCGGAGAACGTCAAGCACCTCCCCCTGACCCGCCTGGCGGCCCAGGCCGGAGTACACGTCCTCTGCGAGAAGCCCATCGCCACCACCATCGCCGACGGCGAGGAGATGATCTCCCTGGCCCGGGAGGCGGGCATCAAGCTGATGATCGCCTTCCCCTGCCGCTACTCCCCCGCTACCCAGGCGGTGAAGCGGGCCCTGGACGAGGGCCGGCTGGGGCGCATCTACGGCCTCAAGGCCACCAACCGGGGCCAGATGCCCGGCGGCTGGTTCACCGACAAGGAACTGGCTGGCGGCGGCGCCGTCATTGACCACACCGTCCACGTCATGGACCTGATCCGCTGGTTCTGGGGGGTGCCGGTGAAGCAGGTCTACGCCGAGATCGGGCACGACCTCCTCTGGGAAGAAGGCATTGACGACGCCGGGCTCATCAGCTTCCAGCTGCAGAACGGCGTCTTCGGCACCCTCGACGCCAGCTGGTCCCGCCCCAAGACCTACCCCACCTGGGGGGACGTCACCATGGAGATCGTGGGGGAGTCGGGCTTCCTCAAGATGAACATGACCGGCCAGACGGTGAGCCTCTACAGCGACCGGAACGACGCCGTCTCCTGGGCCCCCTGGGGGAGCGACATCAATCTGGCCCTAGTGCGGGACTTCGTTGACGTGATCTCCGGCGACCGGGAGCCTCCCATCACCGGCGAGGATGGCCTCCGGGCCCTGGAAGTGGCCCTGGCCGCCTATCGAGCGGCGGAGACCGGGCAGCCGGTCGAGTTGCCGCTGTCCTAGGGGAACTCAGCCACTCACCCGCCCGTCTTTCCGACCAGGCCATGAGCGCCCGACATCGGGCTCAGCCCGGCAGTGACCGGGGCAAGGAACAGGAGATCAGCATGGATGATACCATCGGCATCGGCGTGATCGGCTGCGGAGCCATCGCCCAAGAGGCACACCTGCCCAACTACGCCGCCAACCCCGGCGCCCGTCTGGTGGCGGTGGCCGATATTGACGAGGCTCGGGCCCGTGAGGTCGCCGACCGGTTCGGGGTTCCTCACGTCTACACCGATTACACCGACCTCCTGGAGCGGGACGATATCCAGGCCGTGAGCGTCTGTACCCCCAACTACCTTCACGCCGAACAGGCCATCGCTGCCGCCCGGGCCGGGAAGGACATCCTCTGTGAGAAACCCATGGCCCTCACCCTGGTAGAGGCCGACGACATGATCTCCGCCGTCGAGGAGGCCGAGGTGCAGATGTTGGTGGGCTTCACCCACCGCTTCCACCACTTCAACCGGGCGGCGCGGGAGATGATCGCGGAGGGGAAGATCGGCCGGCCCTACACCATCCGGGTCCGCTTCGCCCATCGCGGCCCCTATACCTCCTGGTCGGCCAAGAGCGACTGGTTCTTCGATCGGAGGCGAGCCGGCGGAGGGGCGGTATTGGACATGGGCATCCATGCCTTGGACTTGGCACGCTACGTGCTGGGTGATGAGATACGCACGGTGAGCGCCGACCTGGCCACCCTCTCCAAAGACATCCAGGCGGAGGACACCGCCGTCATGGCCCTCGAGTTCCTCGGGGGCGCCCTGGGGTACATCGAGACCGGCTGGCACTCCTTCCCCGGCAATCTGGGGCTGGAGGTCTATGGCTCCCAGGGCACGCTCATCGTGGACTATCAGACTCCGCTGCGGCTCTGGACCGAAGATGCGGGATGGGAGGACTACACCGACTTCCCAGCCGGCGGCGGATGGCCGGCCGAGATCAACTACTTCGTGGAGGCGCTGCTCGCCGGTGAAGAACTGAAGCCCGACGGCTACGATGGGCTCGCCTCTCTGCGGGCCGCCTTGGCCGCCTACGACTCGCACCGCCTTGGCCTGCGAGTCACCCTGGCCTGACTTCGGTCAGAGCCCGACCTGATCTCAGTCAGATCCCTGGCCTGACCGAAGTCAGGTCGCCGACCAGCGGTTTCGTCTCGCCCGATAGGCTTGGTCACGATGAAGGTGACGCCGGGGTGGCGAAGCCGCTACTCAACCGACTATCTAGGAGGATTCGTATGAAGGACCTGAAACGAGGGCGAAGAGTGCTACTCCCGTGGCTCCTGCTTCTGGCCGTCATCGCCGCCCCGCTGTCGGTCCTGGCCGAGGGTGGGGAGCTGGAGGCGACCCTGGCCGCCGACGCCTACGTGCGGGACACCGAGATCGTGCTTCTCAATCGCAACGACGGCCACGTCGTCATCCGCGACTACGCCGTGGGCCCGAACATGCAGGACTTGAGCGGCAAGTACGACCAATGGGGCGGCCCCTACAATCTCTTGGCCGCCGGCGACTTCAACGGCGACGGCACCAGAGAGATCGTCGTGGCCGGGGGTCGGGGCGTGGAAGTCACCGGCCCCAACCTCAACACCTTCGACCCCATCGTGCCCAGCGGTTCCACCGCCGTGCCCAATCTAGCGGCCAACATCGACCCCTTCAACTGGACCATGCTCCAGGCCGGGGACGTTGACGGCGACGGGCGCGACGAGATCGTCGCCGTTCGTGAGACCAACGAGCCCAACAACGTCACCGCCAGAGTGGTCTGCTACCAACTGGAAGGCAATGTCTGGGGCGAGAAGTGGAGCCTGCCTACCGGCGGCGCCTTCCGGGACATGACCCTGGGCGACTTCGACAACGACAACAAGACCGACATCGGCTTCACCCGAGACTTCCGCTACGTCCTGATCCTGGACGGGGATAACCCCAACGTGGAGCACTTCTCCGCCCAGATCGGCGGCACCGGCGACTGGAACAAGATCCTCATCGGGGACGTGAACGCCGACAACTCCCGCGATCTGGTGCTTCTGCGCAACTCGCAGGCCATCAGCGGCAACTTCCCCGCCGCCGTCCTGGCTATCCACCCCACCACCAACAACGCCTGGACCGACATCTTCGGCTGGGGTTTCGGCGATCCGCCCGAGGACATCGCGCTGGGCGACTGGAACGGCGACGGCAAGCCGGAGATCCTGGCCGTGAACACTGGCAACTTCGCCAAGACCTATATCCTCAACCCGCGGATGAACGATACCGCCAAGAACAACACCGAGGGCGAGATCTGGATCGGGGACAACGAGTGGGCTCCCAACCTGGTAACCGGCGACCCCAACGGTGACAACCGGGCCGAGTTCATGCTCATCCACACTAAGGCCATCACCAACTTCCCTGACTTCTTCCTGCGCATCTGGGGCTTCCACGACCAGGGCGGATACGCCGACGACGCCAACAACTACCCCTTCTGGAACAACTTCATCGCCTCCAACCTTGACGGTACCGGGGTGTCCCTCAACCCAACCATGCAGGTCCCCAGCACCGTCACCCTCTTCTATGAGACCGGGACCAGCACCGGGACCACCGAGTCCATCCGGGTGCGCAACACCAGCAGCGGCAGCTTCACCTGGACCGCCAGCGTGGTTACCGGCGCTCCCTGGCTCACCATGACCGGCAGCCCCGGCACCGCCGAGGGCCTGCTCACCTTCGCCGTGAATGCCGGTTCACCGCCGGCCGCCGGCTCCCAGGCGCAGGTGCGCATCGTGGCCGGCGCCTCCGGCATGTCGGTCAACAACGGAGATCAGACCATCACCGTGAACGTGGTGGTGGTGCCGCAGCTGCAGAGCGTGCTCTTGCCGGTGACCTTCCACTAGGAATCGGCCTCCATCCGATGCAACTCAGAAAGAGAGGGGTGGGAATCCCACCCCTCTCTTTGCGTTCCTCGACCCCGGGCCTGCCCGAGCCTAGCTCCCGGCGGCATACTCCATCAGAAAGAGCAGGTTCTCCGGCGGCGTCTCGTACGGGATGGCGCCGGTCCCCAAGAGCACACTCGCCCGTCCCCCCGCCCAACCCACCACTTCATCCACCGCCTGGGCCATCTCTGATTGGGTACCTCGAGTATAGAGAGTCGGATTCAGGTTCACCCGCACCGTCACCTCCGGGTACCGGCGCATACGTTCCACGAACCGGGCCTGGTCCGTCTCCGCCGGGCAGATGAGGAACCCGGTCCCGGTCTCGATCAGTTCCGGGATTATGTGAACCGTGTCCCCGCCGATGATGCAGGGAACCGGGGATCCGGTCGCCGCCTTGACCTCCTGGATGGCCCGCTTAAGCGCCGGCAGCTCCACCTCCCGAAACTGGTTGGGCGAGAGCAGAGGGGGCGCCGCCGCCGACTCGAAGAAGGCGATGCCCAGCCCCGCCTCCCGCACCGCTTCCGCGAACCGGACCTGCCCCTCGACCAGGCGATCCAGCAGGGCCCGGGCCCGCTCCGGCTCCGTGGCCACCGCCAGCAGCAACGGCTCCAAGCCCAGCAGGTTCTGGGCCACCGAGAAGGGACCGCCCACCGGCACCCTCACGTCGGCCTCCGGGCACTCCGCCCTCAATCGCTTGCCGGCGGCGATGACCAAGGGGATGCGTCCATCCACCGTGGGATCGAAGGGCGCCAGCGTCAGCGCCGCCTCGAGGCTGGCGAAGAGGGGCTCGGTGATGGCGGGGATGCCGTTACCGCTGGGGCGCTGGATGTGGCAACCGTAAGCCTCCGCCTCCAGATTGTAGATGTCTATGCCCACCGTCACCGGGAAGTGATGGTACAAGCCGTAGGCCCGCCGATGCGCCTGAAACATCAGGTCCGCGTCCCGGGACACCTCCCAAGGAGAGCGACCGATCAGGGCGGCGGCATGTTCGTACACGGAAAGCGACAATCCGATTCTCATGGCTCCACCTCGCCCTCGGTGGTCCCGGAACGAGAACCGGTCCCGAGCCGACTCGGGCCCAGGACCGGTTCCACGGACAAGCAAGGGCCTTCGGGAACGGCTAGGACTGCTTCCAGAAGTACTGCTCAACCATGGTGTTGCCCGGCGTATCCTGGAGCACGTCGGAGATGGCCTCCTCTGGTACGTTGCGCAGGTTGTTCTTGACCACGCCCACGTGCGGCAGCAGGCCCACGGTGCCCAGGATCCAGACGTTCTCGGCGAAGTTGTCGAAGAACTGCTCCCCCAGGACGGCCCGCTCCTCCTCGGAGGGTACGGCCTTGATCCGGTCGTAGAGATCGTACGATAGCTTCACTTCGGCTGGTGGTTCCTCTCCGCTCTTGCCCCGGCTCTCGTACCAGTTCCCGTAGTCCTCACCCCAGCCATACCCCCCGGGAGTCGGCAGCCACCAGTAGGGATGGGCAAAGGGGGTGAAGCACCGGTCCAAGGTCCAGATGCCGGCGTCCCGCTCCTTGGCCTGGCCCCGCTGGATGAGCAGGGACCGGTCCTCTTCCTTCGGCATGCCGCGGATGCCGATCTCCTTCCACTGGTCGGACACCATCTGCACCACGTCGCGCCAGGGGCCGAAGATCTGAGCGTACTCGATGGTGAGGGTGAGGGTCCGTCCGTCCGGCCGGAGGCGGAAGCCATCGCCGTCTCTCTCCGTCAAGCCCAGGTCGTCCAGGAGTTGGTTGGCCTTTTCGAGGTCTAGGTCGGCATATAGCCGGGCGTGCTCCTCCTTGAAGTAGGGGCACTGGGGAATGAGGGCGGCGTTGCGACCCTCGCCGAAACCGATGTAGGCCAACTCGGCGATATCCGACCGGTTCATGCCCAGCGACAGGGCAATGCGGAAGTCCTTGGTCTCGATGAGCTTGCGCATCTCCGGATCCAGGTGGTTGTGGTTGAGCATGATGGTGGCGTTGGAGCCCTCAGCCAGCGTCCACCTCATCACCCGGTAGTCGCCCTGCTCGGCGTTCTCGATGAAGATTGGGTAGTTGTTCCAGAGAATATGGCGGAACTGCATGTCAATCTCGCCCGCCACCGCCTTGAGATTCAGAAGGTCGGCGTTCTCCACCACGTCGAATTGCACGCTGTCAATGTAGGGTAGTTGATTGCCGGCCTCGTCTACCTTCCAGTAGTAGGGGTTACGCTCCGCCACCACCGGCAGATCCGGCGGCACCCGCTTGTAGACCCAAGGCCAGATCTGGGGGCAATCGGGGTTGTCCCAGTTGTTCTTAGACCCGAAGAGCTGATACCAGTTCTCGAAGCCGGCGTCCTTGGTCGCCTTCGCCAGCTCATCGGCATCGGCATAGGCGGAATGGAACTGCAT
>JBBQIE010000095.1:0-7199 GCA_038324625.1 Anaerolineae bacterium
GCCCCTACGAGTCGGCACTAGGTATGTCATGAGCAGCCTCGCGAAGGGGCAGGCTTTGCTCCCCACCGTAGCTCGGGACAGCAGCCGAGAGCGGGCGGTTTGTGCTAGCTCTCGGCTCTCATGCCTGTGCGTCCGAGATGGGCGGGCTCCGATTCGGGCTGAGTTAGCGGGAGCAGGAGGCGGAAGGTGCTGCCTTGGTTGAGAGTGCTCTCCACCTCAGCGGTGCCGCCGTGGGCCTCCGCCACCATTCTGGTGACGTAGAGGCCGAGGCCGGTGCCCCCTCGATTCTGCCCCAGAGCGTTTCGGCCTTGGTAGAATCGCTGGAACAGGTTGTGTACGTCCTCAGGATGGACGCCCATGCCGGTGTCCCGCACCTCGATGAGGAGTTCATTGAGTTGCCGGGCGCGGGCCAGCACCTGTACCAGACCCCCCCGAGGGGTGAACTTGAGGGCGTTCTCCACCAGGTGCCTGAGGGCCTGTCTCAGCCGCCGGGGGTCGGCCTCGATGGGACGAAGGTCGGGGGCGATGTCGGCCATCAAGGTGACGCCGACCCGTTGCGCGGAGGGCTCCATTTCCGCCACCACCTCCCGTACCAACTCCTCGGGGGTGAAAGTCTCGATCCACAGGCGGAAGCGGCCGGTTTCCATGCGGGTGACGTCGAGCAGGTCGTCCAGAAGGCCCTTGAGGCGCTCGGCGCTGGTGTAAGCGGCGCGCAGGAACTCGTGTTGGAGGGGGCTAAGCTCGCCGGTGTTGCCGTCCAGGAGCACCTCGGTGTATCCCATGACCGAGGCCAGGGGAGTGCGCAGCTCGTGGGAGACGCCGGCGATGAACTCTGCCTTCAAGTGTCCCAGGCGCTCCCGTTCCTGCTCCGTTTCTCGCTCCGCGGTCACGTCCCGGAAGGTGATGAGGGCCAGGTTGGGGCCGCCCCGGGGGTTAGGCACGGGGCCACCGCTGAAGCTGCCCACCCATAGACGCCCGGTGCTTCGGAGGGTGATCTCGATCTCCTGATCGAAGAAGGTCTCGCCACGAAGGGCCCTGGGTATGGGCCAGCCCTGCCGGGCTATCGGCTCTCCCTCCGGGGTACGAAGGTCGAGTAGGGGCTCGCAGTCGGCAATGGCATGGGGGCCAACGCTCTCGGCGACACAGCCGAAGAGGCGGGCGGCGGCCCGGTTGATCTTCATGATATCGCCATCGGGACCGGCGATGACCAGACCATCGCTCATGCTGTTGATGAGGGTATCGAGAGTCTCAACCCGGGGCTCGATGACCCCTGGAGGCCGCCGTCGCCGGGACCGGGCCAGGATGAGGGGCAGGCGCCAAAGGTCCGGGCCGGTGAGGACATCCTCGATACCGGCTCTCAGATAGCGACCGATGTCGCCGCTAGGGGGCGCATCGGCGATCAGGATCGCCGGGATGGGGGGATGGGCGGCGTGCAGGCGAGCCAGGGGGTAGGCTCGCTCCAGCAGATCGGGGCTGTCGTCCACGAGGGCGGCATCGAAGTCGGCATCGGCCAGGGCCCGCTCCAGTTCGGCTCGATTGCCGACCGATCGGATGCGGCCGCCGTTGAGATAGGGAGCCAGCAGGCCCTCCAGATTCTCAGGGCTTCCATCCGGTTGGTGTACCAGCAGCACGGCCGCAGCGGCATCATCGGGGAAGCTAAGGAAGTCGAGAGGGATCATCGAGGCCCGGCTGCCGTGAAGGGCGCCGGTTCAGAAGGAGGCCCCGTAACCGAGGAGTTGATCGTATCGCGGCATGGCGTCTGTGCCGTAAACGCCGAGGTCAGGTCCATTTGCTAATGATCTCCTAACATATCACCTAACGGTAACCATCGAGGGTGACCCCATAGGGCCTCCCTATACTATAACCTGTTTATACCTTTATCTTAGCCTTCCTGCAAGCGGCACCGGCCTTTCTCCGGTAGAGAGAGGGTATAAGCGGCTCCGCGCTATGTGTTGCCACTATAGGCTTGCAGGAATGGGGCCAGAGCCCCGGTCTACCGGCCGTCCGCGTCCAGGGGCGTGGTCAGGGGCAGAGCGAGGGTGAAGGTGCTGCCTTGGCCCAGTTCGCTTTGCACGGCGATGGTGCCCCCGTGGGCCTCAACGATGGTCTGGGCGATGTATAGGCCCAGGCCGGTGCCGCCCACATCCTCACCGGTGACGTTGCTCCCTCGTTGGAAGCGGTCGAAGATGCGGCCGATATCCTCGGGCGGTATCCCCATCCCCGTGTCCCGCACCTTGACCACCAGGGATTGCCCTTCATCGGCCCAGGCGGTGACGGTAACGGTGCCGCCGGAGGGCGTGAACTTGACGGCATTGCTGAGCAGATTGTCCAGCACCTGACGCAGGCGCCGGCCGTCCCCGTGGAGCCGAGGTAGGTCGGGAGTGGCCTCCAGTTTGAGGGAGATGCCTTTCTCGACGGCCAACGGCTCCACGCTCTCGACCGCGCCTCGGATGAGCTCCAGGGCGGAGACATCTCTTAGATCCAGGATGTAGCGGCCGGTCTCCATTCGAGATACATCGAGCAGGTCATTGATGAGCCATTCCAGGCGCTGACTGCTCTCGTAGACCGACTCCAGGAACTCTCTCTGCAGAGGGGCCAGGGCCCCCGGCCCCTCGTCCAGGATCAGCTCGGTGAAGCCCAGGATCGAAGTGAGGGGTGTGCGCAGCTCGTGGGAGACGCTGGCCACGAACTCCAACTTCATGCGTTCCAGCTTCTGCTTCTCGGAGATGTCTCGAGTGACGCTGACGAAGCCGAGGCGGTGACCCTGTTCGTCCTCCAGGGGGGTCACCGTGAGTTCCGCCGGGAAGACGGTGCCGTCCCGATGGAGCATTTGCAGCTCCGGCAGGAACAGGAAGCCATGCCCGTCCAAGGCTTCTTCGAGTTGCTCTCGGAAGCGGGCGAAGGCGGCCTGGTCCGGGTGCAGCAGCGCCGGACTCTGCCCCATGAGGCCCGGGACGTCATACCCGAAGATCGGGCTCACCGCCGGATTGCAGTCCACGATCCGCTCGAAGTCGGCGCTCAGGACCAACACGGCGTCGCGGAGGCCGGCGAAGGTGCGCTCCAGGAGGCGCCGGCTGTCGCGGAGTTGCCTCTCGGCCCCCCGGCGCTCGTTGACTTCCTCTCGGAGCTTGAGGTTCGCCTGGCGGAGGTCGGCGGCGGTTTGCTGGACCAGTTCCAGGAGACGCTGCCGCTGCCGCTCGCCCTGGCGGATGGCGGTAACGTCCTGGAAGACGGCCACCGCCTCGGTAATCTCTCCATTGGCGTCGTAGAGAGGGGCGCTGTTTATCAGTAGATCGCGACGTTGGCCGTCGGGCCAGAGGATGGCGGCGTCGGCGTTCATGACCGTCTCGCCGCGGCGGGCGGAGCGCATGAGGGGAAGCTCCTCCGGGTTGAAGGGGTTTCCGTCCGGGTAGCAGAGGCGGGGCCGAGTGGGGAGGGTGGCCTCCTCGGCTTTGGGGCGGGGACGGGAGTATATGCGGTCCGCCGCCCGGTTGCTGAGGAGGGTATGCCCCAGGGCATCAGTCACCACGATGCCCTCCGGGGCGTTGTCTATAATGGCGATGAGCTTGGCCTGCTCCGCTTGCAGGGCCAGGGCCAGCTCAGACAGGCCCTCCCGCTGGATGGCCAACTCCTCCGCCTGGGCCTGCAACTCCTCCGATTGCACCTGCAGCTCTTCATTGGCCTGCTGGAGGTTCTCCCGCGACTCGCGAGCCTCAGTGATATCGCTGTAGGTGGCCACCGCCCCGATCAGCCGGCCATTGGCTTGCAGGATGGGGGCGGCGCTGACGGAGAGCCACAGTCGCCAACCATCCCGCCAACGCACCATGATCGTCTCGGAGCGGACCGTTTCCCCGCGCAGGGCACGACCGGCGGGGGTGTCATCGAACCCGAGGGAGGAACCGTCCGGGGATAGCATCTCCCCGGTCCTGGTCCGAGGGGGTATGAGGCCCTGGAGGTCCGAGGTGGGATGCAGGAGCAGGGCCTCGGCTACCTCGTTCATGAGCAGGACTTTCCCGAAGGGACCGTAGACCACTAGGCCGTCGGCGATGGCGGAGACGGTGGCTTCCAGTTGGCCGGCGCGTTGTCGCGCCTCGTCCGCCAGCTCCTGGATGCGACGGCGGGCCCGGACGGATTCGGTGACGTCGGCCAGGGAGAACACCAGGCCCTGCACTCGGTCGTCTGAGTCTTTCACCGGCACCAGGGTCCAATCCCAGTAGGTGACTCCCCGCTCCGGCTGGTCGGGGAAGTGGAAGGGCTTCTCCTTGAACTCCACCATCTCTCCGGTGACGATCACCCTCTCGAAGATGGACTGGTTCTCAGGGTCGGGAAACAGGGCGAAGTGATTGCGGCCGATGAGGTCCGACAGGAGGTGGCCCGAGCCCTTGGCGTAGGCGGAGTTGGCCAGCACGAAGTTGAAGTCCGGATCGAGATAGGCCAGGTGGACCTGAGTGTTCTCCATCATCGTCCGCAGGATGTCGCGCTCCGCCTGGAGGGTGGTGGTCAGGTCCTCCACGTCCCGTTCGGCGCGGCGAAGGGTTTCCTCTTGTTGAAGCCAGGCCCCCGTGGAGCGGTCCGGAGCCGATTGCCCGTCGTCGGACGAGCCGGAGGCTTGCAGGAAGACGCAGATGAGATCGTCGCTGCCGTCTGGAGTAGGCCGAGTCACGGAGAGGGTCACGGGGACCAGGGTGCCGTCTCGGCACAAGAGGGCGGCGTCGGGTGTCGAGTCGTCCCCACCCTGGATGAGGTCGCGGCGCCAGTCGAGTTGGAGCAACTGGTCGCGGCTGTAGCCGCTTAACCGCTCGAGGGCGGCATTGGCCCAGGACAGGCAGCCCTTGGGGTGGCCCACGAAGAGGGGCAGGGGGCAGCGCTCCACGGCGCCGAGCATGAGCCTCAGATCGGGCTGTTCGTGGGGACGGCTGTCTGGGTCAGACATGGTCGGGCGGGCCCTCCTTCATGACCGAGGGGAGCATCACGTCGGGCAACGAATGAGGATCTTGGGTCGGCAACGGCAATGCCGGCCCTCCTCGGTGGTTCGGCGCGGCAATGACCATTATACACCGGACATTCAAGGATGGTGAGTCCGGGGGTGGGCGTGTCGGTTGCACCTTTTGTTGGTTGGCAAATCGGTAAAGCCAGCATACTACCTGTAGTGGGTGATTGTGAGGCATACCCACTGCAGGTAGTATATCCCAAGATGCAGAGCCCATGCAGTCATATCAACCAACAAAAGGCGCAGCCGAGTCGCAGAGCTCGAGGCCGGTGCCGCAGATTGGGGTGTGGTATAATCGCGGTCGCCGGGTCGCCGGAACATGGACCCGGGGGATAGTCGCGGTATGGTCGGGGGCGAGCCTGTCTCGCCCCCGTATTAGTCGAATCCGGTAGGGATGCTGATGCTGGAGATGATTGAGGTCGGCACCACGGTTGATGCAGCGATAGTGGAACGGCCATGACCGGACCCATATCTGAGTCGGCCTTGGACCGCTTGCTGGCCGTGGTGGAGAAGCCGGGGCGCTACACCGGGGACGAGTGGAACAGCGTCGCCAAGGGCTGGGATGACGTGGGCTTGCGCCTGGCCCTGGCTTTCCCGGACGTCTACGAGATCGGCATGTCCAATCTGGGGATGGCGGTGCTGTATGACATCGTCAACCGCCGACCGGACATGCTGGCGGAGCGGGCCTACGCCCCCTGGCCGGATATGGCTGCCGCCATGCGGGCCCAGGGGGTGCCCCTGTTCGCCCTGGAATCCCGCCGGCCGCTGGCCGAGTTCGATATCATCGGCTTTTCACTCGGCTACGAGCTGAACTTCACCACCGCCCTGGAGATGCTGGACCTGGCCGGGCTGCCCTTGTCCTCGGCCGACCGGGACGACACCACCCCTCTGGTGATCGCCGGGGGGAGCGCCTGCTTCAACCCGGAGCCGATAGCCGATTTCTTCGACTTACTGGTGTTAGGAGACGGGGAGGAGGTTCTGCCGGAGTTGGCGGCCCTCTACGCCGACTTCCTGGAGGCTCGGGAGGCCCCGGAGCCCGGCCGCCGAGAGCACCGGCAGTCGTTTCTCAAGAAGGCGGCCGGTATCCCCGGGGTCTACGTGCCGGAGTTGTACCGGGCCCAGTACCATGCCGATGGCCGTTTCGAGACCCTGGAGCCTATCTCGCCGGAGGCCCCGCCGCGAGTGCGGGCGCGGGTGGTGCGACCACTGCCGCCCCCGCCGGAACGCCCTATCGTCCCCTATATGGAGACGGTACACGACCGGGCGGTGATCGAAGTGCGCCGGGGGTGCGGCCAGGGGTGCCGCTTCTGCCAGGCGGGGATGATCTACCGCCCGGTGCGGGAGAGGCCGGTGGGCGAGGTGGTGGAGGCGGCGGCCGTCGCCATCGCCAACACCGGCTACGACGAACTGGGCCTGCTCTCCCTGAGCACCTGCGACTACCGAGGCATCGAGGAGCTGATAGAAAAGCTGCTGGAGCGTTTCGCGGGTGAGGTGGCCATATCCCTGCCCTCCCTCCGGTTGGATTCCTTCTCGGTGCATCTGGCGGACATGGTGCAGAGCCGGAGACGCTCCGGGCTCACCTTCGCCCCGGAGGCGGGAACCCAGCGGCTGCGGGATGCCATCAACAAGAAAGTGACGGAAGAGGACTTGGTGCAGGTGGCGGAGGCGGCCTTCAGCCGCTCCTGGCAACGGCTGAAGCTCTATTTCATGGTGGGGCTGCCCACCGAGACTGACGAGGACGTGGAGGGCATCGTACACCTGGCCCGGCGAGTGCTGGATATCGGACGCCGGCACCAGGGCCGCCGGGCGCGGGTGTCGGTCAGCGTCAGCACCTTCGTGCCTAAGCCGCACACTCCCTTCCAGTGGTCGCCCTTGGCCTCGGACGAGGACCTGCGGCGGCGCCAGGACATCCTGCGCCAGGGTCTGCGGGGGTCGGGTCTGGAACTCTCCTGGAACGACCCGGCTATGACTTACGTGGAGGCGCTCCTGGCCCGGGGGGATCGCCGGCTGGGGGCGGTGATCCGGCGGGCCTGGGAGCTGGGAGCGCGGTTCGATCCCTGGGACGAGCATTTCCGGCCCGACCTCTGGCGGCGGGCCCTCGACGAAACCGGGGTGGACGGCGACCGGTTCGCGCGGGCCGGCTACGACCTGGAGCAACCACTTCCCTGGGATTTCGTTGACACGGGGGTGCGGCGGTCCTTCTTGGCAC
>JBBQIE010000096.1:0-7190 GCA_038324625.1 Anaerolineae bacterium
CCGGGGAAAGGCCCGGTATTGGGCCAGGAGGTACTGAACCACGGTGAAGCCTTGCTTCCGACGAGTAACGAGGTAGCGCTCCCAGTCCTCAGGCTTGGCCTTGAGCACGCCGCTCCAGGCCGTGTCCCCCATCCAGAAGAAAGGGGTGCCATCATCATGCTCGAAGTGCCGGCCACTGGCCGACACCCGGACCGGGCCATGAGCATACAAGGGGTTGTCGCCCCGATAGGGCACGCACTCAATGGTGCCCTCGCGCCCGTGGAGGCCCCGGTCTGACGGATCGGCCGCGATTGTGCGGTAGCGCCAGGTTCCGACAGCCCCGGGGGAGAACCGGAAACGCCAGGCGGCTCCTCCGTCCCAGAAGGCGGCTATCCGCTGGGAGCGGCCATCGGGACCGGACAACTGCACTTCCACGCCGGACTCGGACGAGGAGCCGTCCCAGCCCTCTCGGTCGCTCTCGAGAGCCACCTCGGCCACTCCCCATTGGTGTACCTCGGTCATGCTCTCCTCCTTCTCCAGTCTTCGCTTCTGAGGCGAGATTGTACCCCACTTCCCGGCTCTCGTAACCTCCCCCGCTCACCCGAATGGGAGAGATCCAAGATTGGCCCCGGATTGGTGCCATTTCGCCCCTCAACCAGCTTGACAAACGGTTTTGCCCCTTGATAGCATGTTCCTGTTACCTATGCGGGCCCTCATGTAAGCTGTCATCACGGCCAAGGTGCCCAGCCCAGCCCTAGCAAGGTCACAGCCTCCATGCCTCTACTCGAAGTCAAGGACCTACGAACCCAGTTCCACACTCAAGACGGGATCGTCAAGGCCGTGAACGGCATCTCCTACGAGGTGAACGAGGGCGAGACCGTCGCCATCGTGGGGGAGAGCGGCTGCGGCAAGAGTGTGGGGGTGCTCTCGATCATGCGCCTCATTCCCCAACCTCCGGGGAAGATCGTCGGAGGGCAAGTGCTCTTCGAGGGACGGGATCTGCTGAAGTTGCCCGAGGACCAGTTGCGGGGCATTCGCGGCAACCGCATCTCCATGGTCTTCCAGGACCCCATGACTTCCCTCAACCCGGTGCTCACCATCGGCAAGCAGGTGGGTGAGGCCCTCGAGGTCCATCAAGGCCTGAACCAGTCGGAGGCCCGGCGGCGGACGGTGGAGCTTCTCAGTCTGGTGGGCATCCCGGAAGCGGCCGACCGGCTGGACGACTACCCCCACCAGTTCTCCGGGGGAATGCGCCAGCGCGCCATGATCGCCATGGCCCTCTCCTGCAACCCCCAGCTCCTCATCGCCGACGAGCCCACCACCGCTCTGGACGTCACCATTCAGGCCCAGATCATCGAGCTGATCAAGCAACTCCGGGACGAGTTCGGCATGGCCATCATCTGGATCACCCACGACTTGGGGATCGTCGCCGGCCTGGCCGACCGGGTGCTGGTGATGTACGCCGGCAATATCATCGAGTCGGCCCCGGTCACGGAGCTCTACGCCAACCCCCGGCATCCCTACACCGTGGGCCTACTGCGGTCCGTGCCTCGGCTAGACTCGGAGCGGTCCGGACGCCTGATCCCCATTGACGGGCTTCCCCCGGACTTGATCGGCCTCCCGGATGCCTGCCCCTTCGCCCCCCGGTGCGCCTTCGCCACCGAGCAGTGCTGGGAGGTCAACGCCCCACTTCGATCCATCGGCAATAATCACAAGGTGGCCTGCCACCAGGATATCATCCCCGGGGGCAACGGCGATGCCAAGTAACGGCGCTCTGGTCCGGGTCAAGGATCTGAAGATGCACTTCCCCATTACCAAGGGGGTGCTGCTCCAGCGCAAAGTGGGCGCCATCCGCGCCGTGGACGGCATCACCTTCGACATCCGCCGAGGCGAGACCCTGGGGCTGGTGGGGGAGAGCGGCTGCGGCAAGTCCACCACCGGCAGGGCCATTCTCCAGCTCTACCGCCCCACCAGCGGCGAGGTCTACTTCGACGACACCAACCTGGTGCGGCTCAAGGGCGAGAGCCTGCGACGCATGCGTCGCAACATGCAGATCATCTTCCAGGACCCCTACGCCTCCCTCAACCCACGCATGACCGTGGGTTCCATCGTGGGAGAGCCCCTGGTGGTGCATGGCCTGGCTAAAGGCAAGGAACTCCAGGAACGAGTAAAGGACCTTCTCGGCCTCGTCGGCCTGAACCCCTACTTCGCCTCCCGCTACCCGCACGAGTTCTCCGGCGGGCAGCGCCAGCGCATCGGGGTAGCTCGGGCCCTGGCCGTTCAGCCGGACTTCATCGTCTGCGATGAGCCCATCTCCGCCCTGGACGTCTCCATCCAGGCCCAGATCATCAACCTGCTCGAGGACCTGCAAGAGCAGTTCAAGCTCACCTACCTGTTCATCGCCCACGACCTCAGCGTGGTGCGGCATATCAGCGATCGGGTAGCGGTCATGTACCTGGGCAAGATCGTGGAGCTGGCCGATCGGACCGAGCTCTATGAGGACCCCCGACATCCCTACACCAAGGCGCTGCTCTCGGCGGTTCCCATTCCCGACCCGGTGATAGAAGCCAAGCGGCAGCGGGTGATCCTGGAGGGCGACGTCCCCAGCCCCGCCAACCCGCCCAAGGGGTGCCACTTCTCCACTCGCTGTCCGGTGGCCATGGACATCTGTCGCCAAGAGGAGCCGGAGTTCGAGGACGTCCAGGACGGCCATTGGGTCGCCTGCTATCGTAGTCGCGAAGTGTAGCGGAATGTTTCACGGGCCCAGCGCCCGTGAAACCACTCAGCCGAGGAGGTGCATCGGCGGACAACACCAGGCTGGAGTACGCCGTCCCATGGACTTAGTCTCGTGAGTAACTCTCAGTGGAGGGGGTAGATGAAACGTAATCCGAAATGGATCTGGCTCTTCGTGACCTTGGCCCTGATCGCGATGGTGGTCGCCGCCTGCGGCACCGCCGCCACGCCCCAGGTCGTCAAAGAGACCGTCGTCGTCACCCAG
This sequence comes from Anaerolineae bacterium, assembly GCA_038324625.1. Lineage (GTDB taxonomy): Bacteria > Chloroflexota > Anaerolineae > DRVO01 > DRVO01 > JBBQIE01. The sequence goes on from JBBQIE010000096.1 coordinate 2,978, forward strand.
GAAGTGGAGAAGGTGGTCGAGCAGACGGTGGTCGTCGAGCAGACCGTCGTGGTCGAAAAGACCGTGGAAGTGATGGTGACCCCGGTGCCGGAAGCCGGCGCCGACAAGGTCACCCTGGACTTCATCTTCGGCAGCGAGCCGCCCACCATTGACCCGGCCCTCACCGAGGATACCACCTCCGTCTGGCTGGTGGAGCAGATGTTCCTGGCTCTCACCGACTACGACGATGATACACTCGAGGTCATCCCCGAACTGGCCACCACCTGGGACATCTCCGAGGACGGCACCGTCTACACCTTCCACCTCCGGGATGACGCCGTCTGGGTGCAGTTGGTAGGCGACGAAGCCGTCGAGATCGGCCCGGTCACGGCCAACGACGTGGTCTACGGTATTCTCCGTAGCCTCGACCCCGCCACCGCCGCGCCGTACTCCTATGTTCCCACTACCGTCATCGTGGGAGCGGAGGAGTTTGCCTTCGCCGACACCGCGGCGGTGGATGCCGATGGCATGCAGGCTCTGAGGGACGCTGTCGGGGTGAAGGCCCTGGACGACTACACCGTCGAGTTCACCCTCACCCAGCCGGCCGCCTACTTCCCGGCCATGGCCAGCCTGTGGATCTTCCGTCCGCAGCCCCAGGCCGTCATCGAGGAAATGGGTACCCGCTGGATAGAGCCCGGCCTCATCGTCACCAATGGCCCCTACATGCTCAAGGAATGGGCCCACGGCGACCACCTGACCCTGGTCAAGAACCCCATGTGGTACGACGCCGACCAGGTGCAGATCGAGGTGCTTCAGGCCCCCATAGTGGCCGAAGCCTCCACCGGTATGGCCATGTACGAAAACGGCGAGATTGACTTCGCCGGCGATCCCGGCTGGGGCCCGCCGCTGCCGGACATGGACCGCATAAAGGGCGACCCGGTGCTGAGCGCCGAGTTCGAGATCCTTCCTCGCCTGTGTACCTACTACTTCGGCTTCATGACCTTCAAGGAGCCCTTCGACAACGACCTGGTCCGCAAGGCTTTCTCCTACGCCATTGACCGGCAGACCCTGATTGACACCCTTCTGAAGGGCGATCAGAAGCCGGCCAACTCCTTCACCTGCCCGGGCATCTTCGGCAGCGTGGGCGGCGACCCCGAGGTCGGGCTCCTATACGACCCGGAGAAAGCCAAGCAAATGCTGGCCGACGCCGGCTATCCCAACGGCGAGGGCTTCCCGCCCGTAACCTTCATGATCAACCAGTCTGAGGCGCACCTCCAGATCGCCCAGGCCGCCCAGGCCATGTGGAGCGAGGTGCTCAACGTCAACGTGGACATCGAGCAGCAGGAATGGGGAGTGTATCTCCAGACCCTCAAGCCCGACTCCCCCGATGCGGACAAGCCGCACATCTATCGCATGGGCTGGTGCGCGGACTACCTCGACGCCAATAACTGGCTCGGCGACGTCTTCCACAGCAAGAGCGATCAGAACTACGCCAAGTTCTACAACGATGAGTATGACGCCCTAGTCGAGCAGGCGCAGAGCGAGACCGATCCCGCCGTGCGCCTCGACCTCTACAAACAGGCGGAGATCATTCTCAACAACGACGTGACCGCCATCGCCCCCGTGTACTTCTACACCCGGGTCACGCTCACCAAGCCCTACCTGACTCGCATCGTCAACCCCCTGAGCATGGACCACGTCTACAAGTGGACCATTGACTGGGAGGCCAAGAAGGCCGCCACCGGGCAGTAGTATCGCCCGAACACCAATGAGGGTAGAGGGGCGGCTGGGCCGCCCCTCTACCCTCATGAGTCCAGCCGCGGACCTCGCGAGTGTATCTCGACTTGAGGGCCATCCGGTATCCGAGGCCGGACCCAATCCGTCATGCTGAACGGAGCGTTCCTCAGCGGAGTGAAGCATCTCGTCCACGCGATGCGAGACCCTTCGCTGCCCTCAGGGTGACGCATCAAGGGCATGGGATTCGGTTCTGCCCCAAAGATGAAACATACCCGATCTCGCCGCCGGTCTGGATCGGACAGGGCTGTGTCGCCGTGTCGGATCCCGAGCGACGCCGAGAGGGGAGAAGCCTTGAGGCCGTCAGATCGTCGGCCTCTCGCGGAACCTAGAAAAATGGAGTGAGCATCTAATGGGTGCGTACGTCTTGCGCCGGATCATATGGTCCATACCCGTTCTGTTGGCTCTGCTCCTGGCCGTCTTCCTGCTGATGCACGCCATTCCCGGCGGACCCTTTGATTTCGCCGGAGAGAAGAGCCTATCGGAAGTCGCAATCCGGAACATGGAGCGCCTGTACGGCCTGGATAAGCCGCTGCCGGAGCAATTCCTCAGCTACGTGAAGGCCATCGTCCTGGAGGGCGACCTCGGTCCTTCCTTCCGGCAGCGAGGCCGGACGGTGAACCAGATCATCGGCGACAGCTTCCCCATATCGGCCCAGCTGGGGCTCATGTCCATCGGCCTGGCCCTTGTAATCGGGGTGCCCGCCGGCATCGTCGCCGCCCTCAACCACAATCGTCTCCCCGACTACGTGGCCTCGTTCTTGGCCATCGTGGGGGTGTCCATCCCGGCCCTAGTGCTGGGGCCGGTGCTCTACTGGCTCTTCGCCCTCAAGCTGGGTTGGCTGCCGGTGGCCCTCTGGGGCGCCGAGAGGCCCTTCATTCTCGGCTTCATCGCCCCGCCCACGGAGAAGTTCTTCCGGCACGCCATCCTTCCCACCGTGGCCCTAGGCACCGGGATGTCCGCCAGCATCGCCCGCCTCACTCGCGCCAGCCTGCTCCAGGTCATCCGCGAGGACTACGTCCGCACCGCCCGGGCCAAGGGACTACGAGAGCGGGCCGTGATCGTGCGCCACGCCCTCAAGAACAGCCTCATCCCGGTGGTCACCGTCCTCGGGCCCATGTTCGCCGCCGTGGTCACCGGCACCATCGTCATCGAGGCCATCTTCGGCATCCCCGGCATGGGCAAATACTTCGTCCAGGGGATCAACAATCGCGACTACCCCGTCATCATGGGCGTGACCTTGATCTACGCCGTCATCCTGGTCATCTCCAACCTGTTGGTAGACGTCACCTACGGTTGGCTCGACCCCCGAATTCGCTTCTCCTAAATCGGCAGGGGCTAGAGGAGTACTGAATGGCAGTGCAGGAGGCCGCTCGCGGGCGGGTGTTCGCGGGCCAAGAGCTGAGAAAAGCGCGGAGCCCGTGGCAGGATTCCCTCCGTCGCCTGACCCATAACCGGTTGGCCACCGCCGGGGGCATCTTCATCGTCCTCCTGGTGCTCATGGCTATCTTGGCCCCCTATATCGCCCCCTACGGCTACGACGAGACCCATTTCGCGGACAACTACGCCCTGCCCGGAGACGATTATCTTCTAGGCGCCGACTACCTTGGCCGGGACATTCTCAGCCGCACCATCTACGGTACCCGCGTCTCCTTGGCGGTGGCCTTCGTGGCCGCCGGGGTAAGCCTGTTAGTGGGCCTGGCCTACGGCACCGTTTCCGGATACGTGGGCGGCCAGATAGACAACCTCATGATGCGCATCGTGGACTTCCTCTACGGTCTCCCGGTCCTTATCGTCATCATCTTAATGCAGGTCTTCTTCAAGGCCGTATCCCGGCGCCAGGGCGTCACCGGCCTCATGGCGGCTCTCATCGAGCTGGACGCCTCCCTGGGAGGGCTCTTCTTCGTCTTCGTGGCCCTGGGGTTGCTCAACTGGATCGGCATGGCCCGTATCGCCCGCGGCCAGGTGCTGTCCTATAAGGAGCGGGAGTTCGTGGAGGCCGCCCGCGCCACCGGCGTGGGCACCCCCCGCATCATCCTCCGCCACCTCCTGCCCAACGTCCTCGGCCCCTGCATCGTCGCCGAGACCCTGGCCATCCCCGGGTATATCATGACCGAGGCCTTCCTCAGTTACATCGGCCTCGGGGCCAACCCGCCCACCCCCAGCTGGGGCATCATGATCAACGAGGGCTTCCAGGGCATTCGCTCCTACCCCCACGTCATCCTCGTCCCCGCCGCTGCCCTCACCCTCACCGTGCTCGCCTTCAACTTCCTGGGCGATGGCCTGCGCGACGCTTTCGACCCCCGCCTGCGAGAATAACGCACCCGGCTCTGGGACGCATCGTGGGCATGAGCCCAGGCCTACCTGGGCTCAGAACTGCTATCGCAATCGACATGCCTGTTTCGCGTTTTCGCCCCGTTTTTGTCCTGGTTCGTGTGAC
>JBBQIE010000097.1:0-7153 GCA_038324625.1 Anaerolineae bacterium
GTCTCCTGGGCCACAACCAGGTGCCTTGACCACTCGGCTACGCTCACCGTGCGGGAATATCTTATTACGCGGTGGCAGCCTCCGCAAGTCGGTTGGCCGCCACCACTAGAGCGCTCCCAGGCGAGCGCGGAGGGGGCGAGATAGCTAAGAAAGTGATACATCTGGCGATCGTGGTGGGTATGCTGGCGGCTTCCCTGCTGCCTTCCCTGGCCCTGGCTCAGACGCCCACGGCGGCTCAGTCGTCCACGGCGACGCTGGCGCCGGCCGGTGAGGACGCCGACGGCATCGAGATGGCCTGGACACTGCCGCCCTTCACCCTGGATACGATTACCTTCGGAGAACGGAGCTTCACCACCGTCAGTGCCGAGGGGTTGGTCTCCGGGGGAATGGTCGGAGCGCCCGAGCTTCCCATCCTCAGCGCTCGGGCGGTGGTACCGAGCGGGGTGCCGGTACAACTGGAGATACTGGGCCAGGACACCGAGGCGGTGGCCCTGGAAGCACCGCCCCTGCCGGTGGCCCGTGTGGCCTCGGACGGGTGGACCCCCGAGAAACCCGGGGCCCCGACCTACGTCCGGGAGATGGAACCCGCCCTCTACGCCGTCTCTCCCGATCTTTGTACCATCACCGCCGACGAGCAGGTGCGATCCTGGCGTCTGGTCCAGGTGACTTGCCTGCCCATGCGCTATCGGGCCGAGGACCGCTCTCTCCTGATCACTAAGCAAGCGCGAATCCGGCTGGCCTTCGCCAACCCCCCCAGCTCTGAGGCCGCAGCCTCCGCCCAGAGTGCCGATCCTCTGGCCGGCTCCGTGGCCCTGGGCGTCCTCAATCCCACCGACCTCGCTCGCTTCGCTCAACCCACCTCCCCCCTGTCCTCCCAGGCCGACCTGCCCGCGGTCGCCGGGCGCTACCGCCTGCAAACCGCAGCGGCCGGCATCCACGTGGTGACCTACGACGAGCTCGTGGCCGCCGGGGTGCCTCTGCAGGGGATCGCCTCCGCGAGCCTGCGATTGTTCAACGGCGGCCAGGAAGTGGCCCTCCTGATCGAGGACCCCGACGGCACCTTCGGCCCCGGCGACCGCTTCTTCTTCTACGCTTGGGAGCGCCCAAGCGTCTATGGCACAGACAACTCCTACTCCCTGGACTGGGGTGGAGCGGACGGGCTCCGCTTGGGCACCCGCGCCGCCTCGGCAGCGGGCGCCAACCCCGAGTATCTGATGGCCCAGGCCCACCTCCGCAACTACGATCCCCGCTACTCCGACCCTTGGCGGTCCACCTGGACCGACGTCAACGTCTACGAGCACACCTACTCCCCCATTGCCGATGACGGGCACTTCTACGCCGGCACGGCCATGACCCGCGGGGCCGCCGACATGCCCGATCGCGAGTGGTTCGCGGTGGAGGTCCCGGCAGCACCCAACAGCCAGGGCACGCTCAGCATCCCCTTGCGAGGCATGACCGAGGACGCCCACCACCTGCTGTTCGACTTCGGCACCCAGACCAACAACGCCCCCTTCTCCGTCTACGTGCCCTTCCTGTCCCGCATCGCCCCCCCCGGGGCCACCTCCACCGCCACCCGCGCTTTCGCCTCCGAGCCGCCCTATACACATCTCGGCGATCGCACCTGGGCCGGCCTGGACCCGGTCACCTATGACTTCCCGGTGACGGTCACCGACGGCCTCAACCTGCTCCGGGTCAGCCTCCCCGGGCAAGACGACGGCCAGGGGGGCATCCTGGTCGAGCGCACCGACGTGGTCTCCCCTCGGCTGCTCTACCCGGTGGGGAGAGTGCCCTCCGGCTCCGTGGTGGCAGCCGGGCAAGCCGGGGCCCACTCCTACCGCCTTCCCAGCCTGGGCTCCGCCAACGCCCGCGTCTGGGATGTGAGCGACCCTTACTCACCCATCGCCCTCACCGGGGTCGCCCCCTCCACGCGAGCCGGCCAGTGGGAACTCACCTTCGGAGACTCCACCCCGGCGGCCGCCCTCTACGCCATCGCCGGAGGCTCCGGGCTCAAGCGAGTCACCGGGGTGGCGGCGCTCGCCCCCGTCGAGATGAATCCCGCCGCCCAGTACCTGGTCATCACCCACCCGGACTTCCTGGCGGCGGCGGAAGCCTTGACCCAGCACCGTCAGGCCCAGTCCGGCCTCTCCACCCGCATCATCACCACTCAGGCCATCTACGACCGGTTCAGCGGCGGGCTTCTGGACCCCGAGGCCATCCGCTCCTTCATCACCGCCGCCTACCAAGCCTGGACCGGCCCCGGCGACGCTCCCCTGCTCACCTATGTGGTGTTGATCGGCGACGGGTCCTACGACTTCAAGGATCGCCTCAACCACGGGGCCGCCAACTACATTCCCCCCTACCTCGGAGAGGACTTCGACCCCCACTGGGGCGGTCAGTCCGGCTCCGATCACATCTTCGGCAACGCCCGTCGGACCCCGCCCAGCGTCCTCATCGGCCGCATCCCGGCCCGGACGGCGGTCGAGGCCATGGGGTTCGTCCTCAAGCTCAAGGCTTACGAGACCGGCAGTACCGGTAACTGGTTGGAACGGGCCCTCTTCGCCGCCGACGATCCGGACGAGAGGGACTACGGCACCGGGGAGGTGCTCACCTACGGTTTCGACGAGATGGCCGACCTCGCGGTGGACTCGGTGATCGCGCAGGGGCGGCTGTCCGCCTCGAACGTCAAGCGCGTGTACCATTCGGCCGTCGAGACCACCCAACCCAACTACTACTACAACGACAGTGATGCCGGCACCAACGCCGTGCTCGACTCCTGGCGGGCCGGCTCGCTCATCACCTACTTCGCCGGCCACAGCCACTACTGGGGCTGGGCCTTCCCCAAGCTCTTCAACACCGACGACATCCCGGGCATGGGGCCCACCCCATTCACCGTCCTTCTATCCATGACCTGCTTCACCGGAGTGTTCTACCATCCCACGGCGCCCAGCCTGGACGAGGCTCTGCTCCTCGCCGCCGACCGGGGCACGGTGTCGTCCTTCTCCCCTATGAGCATGGGCAGCGCTGCCGGCCACCGGATGATGCAGGCAACGATCTTGCAGGCTCTTCTGGAGGGCAGGACCCTGGGGGAAGCCATGCTGGCGGGGAAGCTCAAACTGGGCTACGCTTACCTCGACCTGATTGACTCCTACACCGTCCTGGGCGATCCAGCCGTGCGGCTCGCCACTCCGTCGGTTACGCCGCCTGCATCATTCATCACTCTGGTGCCCTTCTTAGCCAACCAGGGCGGGTGACCCACCGGCCCGCCGCAACCAACCAACGCAAGGAGAGACGAACATGCGACTGAGACCTGCCCTTCTGATTATCGCGGTTGCCGCTCTGGCGGTGATGGCGGTCGTGGCCCCCGTGGGGACCGCCTCGGCCCTGACGGGGATGGGCGAGACCCCGGTCCCCAGCGACACGCCGGCCCCGCCGACTGAGACCCCGGTCGCGACCGACACGCCCGTGTTGCCCACGGAGACCCCGGTCGCGACCGACACCCCGGCCCCCGCGGCGACCGACACCCCCGCCCCCGCCCCCACGGCGACCGACACTCCCGCCCCGGGCGCCACGCCGGTTCCCGCGACCAACACTCCCGCGGCTGAGGCCACCGCCACCGTCGAGCCCACCGCCACCCCGGCCCCGGCCATGCCCGTGACCGGCGGCCCCAGCTCGCTGGACATGCTCCCCGTGGGCATGTTGGCGGCCGGACTACTCCTGGCAGCGGTCGGCATCACCTTGCTATGGCGCCTCTTCCTGAGCGGCAAGCGAACCTCCGCCTAGTCGCTCACGGGAAATCCCTCGCTCTCGACCAAGAGGCTGATCAGAATGCCGCAAGCGGGTGCCCAACCAGGCACCCGCTTTCACCTTCCCAAGGAGAGACACATGCTGCCCTGCATCAACCAGGCGACCACCATGACCACGGACTTCGCTACCGACATCCGGGTCTACTCCGAGGCGGGCTTCGAGTCGGTGGAACTCTGGCTGCCCAAGCTGGAGCAGTACCTGCAGGAGGGGAACTCGCTGGAATCAGCCCAGGAGCTTCTACGCCGGGTGGGCCTAAGGGCCGTGGCCGCTTGCGCCCAGGGCGGTTGCCTGGCCTCCTCGGGCGAGGAACGGCGCTCGGCCCTGGACCAGTTGCGCGCTCGGCTCCTCCTCTGCCAGGCCCTGGGAGCCGAGACCTTGGTGGTCTACTCCGAGTCCCCCGAGGGAGTGACCGAGGCCACCTATGACCTCGTCGCCGCCAACCTCCGCGAGGTTTGTAGTATAGCGGCCGAGCACCGGGTCACCATCGCCTTGGAGTTCATCAAGGGCAGCCGGCTGATCGGCTCCCTGGCCACCGCCGCCGACGTGATCCGGCGAGCGGCCTCCCCCAACCTGGGGCTCCTTTTCGACACCTTCCACTTCTACGCCGGCATCAGCAAGATGGAGGACCTGGACGACCTGGAGGCTCAGCAACTGGCCCTGGTCCACGTCAATGATGCCGCCGACCGGCCCCGGGAGATATGGACCGATGCCGACCGGGTGCTGCTCGGAGAAGGGGTTCTGCCCCTGATGGAGATACTGGGGGTAATCCGGAACTCCGGCTACGACGGCTACTGCTCACTCGAGCTCTTCAGCCGCGACCTGTGGGACGAGGATCCCCTGGCCGTGGCCACCAGGGCCTACACCAACCTGACGGAGTACCTGGCCGCCCTCCAGTGACGAGTGCGAATCCCGGAGAGAACGTCGGCTCAGTCCGTCATGCTGAGAACCCCATGCCTCCCGGAAACACACCCGGAGCCCCTGACCGTGATCCGTAGGGGCGAACCTCGTGTTCGCCCGGCACCGAGGGCGAATACAAGATTCGCCCCTACCAGTTATCCCTCGGCACGTCATGTTGAGCGCAGCGAAACATCTCGCCGTGCGTGGGGTGGGACTTCGTTCAGGGTGACGGCAGCGGGTCCGTGGGCAATCGGGGGTTGGCGTAGCAGTAGAGGCAGCCATTGGGGCAGGTCATCCCGTAGGAGCCGATGTCCACGCTGGGAGTGCAGAGGCAGTCGGCTCGCTGCCCCCGGTCCTTCCCCCGAGGGGCCGCCAACCCATCCGGATGCAGGTGGCTGAGAAGGGCGCCGTCAATGCAGCCGGTCTGGAGGACGCCGGCCGCCGCCAGTTGGGGCTGGCTGCAGGCCGAGAGCGACAGCCCCAAGGCCTCGGCTCGGGCCACCAGCCCCCGGGCCAGGGCCACCTTCTCCTTCCAGGGAGGGTCGTGCCATTCCACCCCCCGGCGAGCCATCTTCCGATAGATGGCGGCGAAGGACACCCGTACCTGGCGGACCCCGACGGAAGCACTGGCCTCCAGCACTGTCTCCGCGGCATCGAGGTTGCTGAGCACCTCACCGGCCTCCACCCAGTACACGATGGGGTCGAAGCGCACCGTGAGCCGGCGGGAATCCCCCAGCCAGGCAGCTAGCGGCGCCAGCTGCTCCAGGGCCTGGCTCATGGGCGGAACCCCCGGCTCCAAGCGGGTGCCTCCCAGGCCGGTTATGGTGAAGTGACAGCACACCTGTCGGTGCCGTTCCAGGGCCGAGCGCAGTCCGAATTCATCCCGGAGCAGAGGGCTGTAGTCCTTGGAGAAGAGCACGAGCGAGTGTACCCCCGCCGGGTCGAGAGAGACCCGACGGACCCCGCCGCCATAGGGCCGCTCCACCAGGGCCTCACCCGCACCCAGGGCCTCGGCGAGCCAGTGAGGGTAACGTCCGGGCAAGTCCGTCCGCCGGGAAGCGGAGATCACCACCGGAGCGGGAGAGCCCTCGGCCACCATCCTATCGAGGGATCAGCTCGGCGATGGTGACGCCCTCGCCGCCCTCTCTGGGCCCAGCCGGGCTCACCGAGACCACCAGGGGATGGCGGGTCAGCTCCTCCCGCACCAGGCGCCTGAGAGTACCGGTGCCCTTGCCGTGGACGATGCGCACCCGGTTCAGGTGGCTCAAGTAGGCCTCATCCAGGTAGCGCTCCAGTTCCGGCATCGCCTCCTCCACCCGCATCCCCCGCAGATGGATCTCCGGCTTAGCATTGCCGCCGGTCGGCAACTGGATGTCGCTCCGGAACCGCCGTTCCGGGCCCGCCGCGACCGCCGCCGGCTCCCTGACCGCCAGGTCGTCCAGGACCACCCGCAACCGCAGGTTGCCGGCGCTCACCTCGGCATGTCCCGCCTCGATGGCAGTTACCGTGCCCTGAGCCTGTAGGCTGTTGATCCAGACCAGATCCCCCACCTCGGGCTCGGCGCCCGGCCGGAAGATAGCCACCGGCGCCGGGGCTAGGGACTCCTCGGCCCGCTCATCGAGCTCCTCCGCCTCCGCCAGCACCGCCCGCGCCTGGCTGATCTGCTCCGCCACCCGCGCCTTGGCCAACCAGGATCGCATAGAGGAGATCTCGTCTCGCAGACCCTGGATCTCCTCTCGCCCCTGACGACGGGCCTCTTCCAGGGCCGCCTCCCGCCCGGCCTCTAGTTCCGCCACCTTGGCCGCCAGCTCGGACTGCCGCTCTTCCGCCTGCTTCTCCTGGTCGGTGGCCGAGCGCAGACGGACGTCGGCCTCGTCCCGCAGGATCTGCACCTCCCGGAGGAGATCCTCCGTCTGCAGCACCCTCGGGTCCACCAGGGACCGGGCCCGCTCGACGATGCGGGGGTTGAGGCCCAGTCGGTCGGCGATAGCGAAAGCGTTGCTCCGCCCCGGTATCCCGATGGTCAGCTCATAGGTGGGAGACAGGGTCTTGGCATCGAACTCGACACTGGCATTGGCCACCCCCGGCTGCGTTTGGGCGTAGACCTTCAGCTCCGGGTGATGGGTGGTAGCGAAGATGGTGATGCCTCGGCGCAGCAGCTCGGTGAGCAGGGCCCGAGCCAGGGCCGAGCCCTCCACTGGGTCCGTCCCCGCCCCCAGCTCATCCAGCAGCACCAGGCTCCGCTCCGTGGCCTGACCAAGGATGTGAATGATGTTGCTCATGTGGGAGCTGAAGGTGGACAGGGACTGCTCGATGCTCTGCTCGTCCCCGATATCGGCGTAGATTGAATCGAAGACGGTCAGGGTAGAGCCGTCCTCGGCGGGAACGTGCAGCCCCGCCTGGGCCATCAAGCACAGTAGTCCCACCGTCTTCAGGGCCACCGTCTTGCCCC
>JBBQIE010000098.1:0-7148 GCA_038324625.1 Anaerolineae bacterium
CTGTTCGGGGGTGACCTCGGTGAGATCAACGCCCTCACGGCGCAGCTCTTCACGGGCCATGCCTTCCGGGTCCCCACCCAACTTGATGTCCACTCCACGCCCGGCCATGTTGGTGGCAATGGTCACCGCCCCAGGCCGGCCGGCCTGGGCGATGTTGCCTGCCTCCCGTTCGTGCTGCTTGGCGTTGAGCACCTCGTGAGGGACGGCCCGCCGCTTGAGCACCGCCGCCAGCGTCTCCGACCGCTCCACCGAGGCCGTGCCCACCAGCACCGGACGCCCCATCTTGTGGAACTCCTCGATCTCCTGGGCCACCGCCTTGTACTTGGCCGCCTCGCTCTTGTAGACGAGGTCCGGCTCGTCGGCCCGGATCATGGGCTCATTTGTGGGCACCACCATCACATCCAGGTTGTAGATGCGTCCGAACTCCTCCGCCTCGGTGGCGGCGGTGCCGGTCATGCCGGCCAGCTTGTTGTACATGCGGAAGTAGTTCTGGAAGGTGATGGTGGCCCAGGTCATGGTTTCCTTCTGGACCTTCACCCCCTCCTTGGCCTCGATGGCTTGGTGCAGACCCTCGGAGAAGCGCCGTCCGTGCATCAGCCGTCCGGTGAACTCGTCCACGATGATCACTTCACCGTTCTGGACGATGTAGTCCCGATCGCGCTGGTGCAGCACCTGGGCCCGCATGGCGTTGTCCAGGTAAGGCGTCAGGTGGTAGTTGTCCGGCGAGTAAAGATTGTCCACCCCCAACCAGGACTCGATCTTGGCCACCCCCTCGTCGGTGAGGGTGACGATGCGGTCCTTCTCGTCCACCTGGTAGTCCTGCTCCTGCCGGAGCCTGGGGACCAGCCGCGAGAACACCTGGTAGTACTGGGCCGACTCCTCCGCCTCCCCGGAGATAATCAGGGGGGTGCGGGCCTCGTCAATGAGGATGTTGTCCACCTCATCCACGATGGCGTAGTGCAGCTCCCTCTGCACCCGTTGCGAGAGGTCCACCACCATGTTGTCCCGCAGGTAGTCGAAGCCGAACTCGTTGTTGGTCCCATAGGTCACGTCGGCGGCGTAGGCTTCCGCCCGCGATGCCGGGCGCAGATGCTGGTAGCGGTCGTCATCCGCCTGGTAGTCGGGATCGTAGACGAATGAGCCTCGGGCCCGGTCGGCGGCGGCGTTCTGGATCACCCCCACGGCCAGGCCCAGCCGATGATAGATGGGCCCCATAGTCTGGACGCCCACCTTGGCCAGGTAGTCGTTGGGCGTGATCAGGTGGGCGCCACGGCCGGCGAGGGCGTTCAAGTAGAGGGGCATAGTGGCGGTGATAGTCTTGCCCTCACCGGTCTTCATCTCGGCGATCTTGCCTTGATGTAGAATGACGCCACCCATCACCTGGACGTCGAAGATCCTCTGCTCGATGGTGCGCTTACCCGCCTCCCTGACCAGGGCAAAGGCCGAGGGGAGAGTGCTCTCCATCACCGCCTCCTCGGCAGCGCGCACCCGTTTCCGCATCTCGCCCAGGTCGTACCGCAGTCGCTGAGAGTCCTCGCCACCCTCTTTCAGCAGCTCCTCGGCCTCGACGATCTGGCTCCTCACCTCGGGGGTCGAGCTCTGAATCTCCCGGCGCCAGTCCTCGGTCATGCGCCGCATGTCCGCCGTCGAAAGGCGCTCGTAGTCGCCCTCCAGGCTCGTCACCTGTTCTATAAAAGGCTCCAGCTTCCCCAGTTGCCGCCGGTTGCGGTCGGGGAGCACTTTCTTGAGAATGCCCTTAAGCATTGCCTAGCCACCTTGCTTCACGTATGAGCTTGTCTGTAGTCTGAGTCATTATACCACTAACCCTGACCCGGCCCGATTTGCGCTCGGCTTGAACCCCCCGGCGGACAGGGCTAGACTGGCGTGGTCACGCGAGCATCCAACCCGGAGGTTGCCATGAAACTGGGCATCGTTACTTACAATCTGGCCAAGGACTGGGACGTCCCCACCATCATCGAGAAGCTGAGCGCCAACGGCTTTGAGGGCGTGGAACTGCGCACCACCCATGCCCACGGGGTAGAGCTGAGCCTGTCCCCAGCGGAGCGGCGGGAAGTGCGCCGGCAGTTCGAGGGGTCTCCGGTCACTCTGGTGGGCCTCGGCAGCACCTATGAGTACCATTCCGCCGACCCCGAGGAGCTTAAGGCCAACATCGAGGGGACGAAGGAGTACTCCAGGCTGGCGGCGGACGTCGGAGCCCAAGGGGTGAAGGTCCGGCCCAACGGGGTCCAGGACGACCAGGGCATCCCCCGGGAGAAGACCTACGAGCAGATCGGCCGGGCCTACAACGAGTGCGCCGCCTACGCCGCCGATCTCGGGGTGGAGCTGCGGATGGAGATCCACGGCCGGGTTACCCAGGAGCCCGACAACTTCGTGCAGATCATGCAATACGTAGAGCACCCCAACGCCAAGGTCTGCTGGAACTGCAATCCCCCCGACGTGGACGCCTCCGGGTCCATTGAGCGCAACTTTGAGCGGGTGTCCAATCGCATCGGCTTAGTACATATGCGGGACATCTACATCAAAGACTACCCCTGGCGGGAGCTGGTCTCCCTGCTGCAGGGGATTAACTACGACGGCTTCTGCCTGGCGGAAATACCGGAGTCGCCGGAGCCCGATCGCATCATGGGCTACTACCGGGCCCTTTGGGATGCCTACAACGACCTGGCCAAGGCCAAGTAGAGCAGGCCCAGATCAATGCACACGACGGCGACGGGCATGGCCCTTCCGTCGCCGTCGTGGCCAATCCCGATCCGTGAGGCTATCGCTCCGCTACCTGGCCCTCCGCCCGCATCCGGCCCAGGGCTCGCTCGAAAGCCGCCCCCGTCTCCTCGACGTCCTCGATAGTATGAACCGCCGACACCCAGGCATGGTCGCTGAGCAGGTCCACCCCCTCCAGCAGGAGGGCCCTCTTTAGGTTAGCGGTGTTGGCCGCCCCATCCTCTTTGAGGGTAGTCAGAGGGAAATCGGGGGGAATGAGGCCGTCTTCACCCAACGGCGGGCACCGATCTGGGGGCGCCAAGTGTATATGCGCCACCGAGGTCTCGCCGTATACCACTCCAGAGACCCGAGCCCGCTCCAGGGCCTGGTTCAGTGCCTGCCGCAGGGCCGCCCCGGTATCGTTGGCCCTGGCGTTGGGCACCCCCGTGGCCACGTGTTCCAGCATTGCCACTCCCGCCGCCGCTCCCAGGGGATTGGCATTGAAGGTGCCGGTGTGAGCCACCCGGTTCGGCCCGATTCCCGATGTCTGGCGCCCGTACTCCATCGTCTCCATGATGTCGGCCTTTCCGGCCACCGCCCCGGCCGGGAGCCCACCGCCGAGGATCTTGCCCAAGGTGGCCACGTCGGGGGTGATGCCGTAGTACTGCTGGGCCCCTCCGGGGGAGTAGCGGAACCCGGTGATCACCTCGTCGAAAATGAGAACCGTATCGGCGCGGGCCGTTTCCTCCCGGAGATCGGCCAAGAACCTCCGGTCGCTCGGCAACCTTCCCGCCCGCGCCCCGGTCGGCTCCAGAATCACCGCCGCTACGTCTCCCTTGGCCAGCTCGGCGCGCACGGCATCAATGTCGTTGGGCGGCAGAATGGTAACCGTATCCAGAGCTGCCGCGATCACTCCCAGGGTGGCGGGCTGATCGAAAGGTAGCGATAGGGCCGCGTAGACCTGGTCGTACCAGCCGTGGAAGTGGTCCTGGAACTTGATGATCCGATCCCGCCCGGTGTAGGCCCGGGCCAATCGCAGCGCCAGCATCACCGATTCCGTCCCGCTCAGGGTGAACTCGACCTTGTCCGCACAGGGGATCAGTTCGGTCACCAGCTCGGCCCAGCGGATCTCCCGCTCATGGGAGAAACCCAAGTGAGTGCCTCGCGCCATCTGCTGCTGCACGGCGGCCACGATATCGGGATGGCAGTGGCCCAGGAGCAGGGCTCCGTGGCCACCGGAGTAGTCTATGTACTCGTTCCCATCCACGTCCCACTTGTGCGAGCCTTCCGCCCGGTCCATATACAGTGAGAAGGGCTCGAAATGGCGGGAATCGTGGGTGACGGCTCGGGGTATGCTCTCACCGGCTCGTTCGGCCAACTCCCGGGAACGAGAGAAGCGCCGGCGATAGCTCTCATAGATCGTGGAGCGGATCTTGGTCATGCTCATCCCACCTCAGCTGTAGATCGGCCGGAAGGCGGCGTCCCGCCGCGCGAGGACAGCCGCACCGCCTGCTCGCCCTTCGTTGAGAAATCCTGACCCTCGGGCTACAATGGGCGAAAGCGGCCGGGCGTCGGCTGCAAAGAACCACCGGAATGGAACTCATGCAAAACTACGGTACCCCAACCCAGCCCGATTCCAAGCTGGTGCGCCTGCTGATCATAGCCCTCCTGACCGCCGCTGTCATCTTCATCCTCGGTCAGGTCTCTCGGGTGGCGAGGCAGTTCCTCGACATCCTCTTCATGCTCGCCATGGCTTGGCTGGTGGCATTCCTGCTCTCGCCCGTTATTAACTACCTGAACCGTCACCCAGTGCCGCCGCTCATCGTCGGCCTCCTGCAACGCCGCTCCCACGCCTCCCTGGCCGGCCGGTTGGATCGGTTCCACTTGCCGCACACCCTGGCAGTCGTCCTGGTGTACGTCGGGGTCCTAGTGGCTCTGGCAGTGCTGCTGGTCTTCGCCATCCCCGCCATCGTCCTCCAGCTGGCCGATATCGGTAAGGCCGCCCCGAAACTCATTCAAGGGCTTCCCGGGCTCATCTCTACTCTCCAGGCGGACCTCGCCGCGCGGGGCCTAGAGGCGGATCTATCCTCCCTGTACCAGCCCACCCAGCTCATGCAGCGAGCCGAGGCCCTGGGCGCCCAGATCGTGCAACAGGCATTCGCCCTGGCTACCGGCCTAGCCTCGGGTCTGGTGAATGTCCTGCTGGTCCTCACCGTGAGCCTCTACATGAGCCTGGATGGCCCTCGGCTTTCCCGGCAGCTGCACGCCGTCATTCCCGATCACTACCACGGTCGCCTGAATCTGGTCGGCCAGTCCATCTCCCGCACATTCGGTGGGTTCATGCGAGGCCAGCTGCTCATCGCCCTGCTGTATGGACTGCCGGTCACCGTGCTTCTTACCATACTCGGGATCAGTCTGGCCATCGTGGTGGGAATCGTGTGTGGGTTCCTGATGATGGTGCCCCTGGTGGGAGCCCCCATCGCCATGGTGCTGCCGGCGCTGGTGGCCTTGCTCCAATCACCCAATGATGCCCTCTGGCTCCTGATCGCCATGACCGTTTACCAGCAGATTCTGCTCCAGGTGATGGCGCCCAAGTTGATGTCCAGTGCTCTCGGCCTGCCGGCGCTCCTGGTGCTGATCGCCATAATGGTGAGCATGCGCATCATGGGCTTCTGGGGGCTGGTCTTCGGCATTCCCCTGGCCGGCGTCATCTACGCCCTCACCGTCACCTATCTGGAGCAGAGCAAAGTGCGAAGGGAGAGCCTGCCCCAGGGGCTGGATCACATCGGCCGGGACGGCATCTTCATTTTGCCGGCCATGGGGCCGGGCTGCCTCTTGATCCCCGAGCTTGAGGGTCCTCCCGCGGAGATGGTAGCCGCCGGCCAGTTCCTGGCCGGACGGGGCATCACTACCCTTGGCATCCAGCCTTATTTGGACCCCTATGACACCTCTTGGGAGGACTGGTACGCGGCGGTGCTGGTAGCCCTCGATCGTCTCTGGCGAGAGTGCGACCAGGTGTTCGTCGTGGGCAAGGGGATGGGCGCTCTCCTCGCCATTCACGCCGCTTCCGAGCTCCCCTTGGCCGGGGTGGCCCTGATCTCGCTTCCGGTACGGCGAGACGGCGATTATCACCTGCGGGTGCCGGCCACGACCTCAGAAGACCAAACGCTGACCGTCCGAGAGCAGATCGCCGTTCTGCCCGCCCACACCAGAACCGAGATCGCCCATCTTCAGGAGCGCACCCATGCCGAGATGGGAGCCATCTCCTGCCCGGTTCTGCTGGTACATCCGGAAAACTCCGAAGTTGCTCCCCCCGAGGACGCCCGCTACGTCCTCGAGCGGCTGGGGACGGCCCACAAGCGCATTCAGTGGGTACATGAAGTGAAGAGCGAAGACGACTGGCTGCGAGTGAACCAGGCCATCTTCGGCTTCTTCCGCAACTACATCGAGTAGCCCCCATCAGCCATCGCTCCCGACCCTCAGCGATAACGTGCCTTTGTGGCCCCTCGGCGCCTGTGCTAGGATGCCCCGCCTAGGAGGTCGGATGCTCGGCAAAGGCGCGCGCGTTCATGTTTTGGTCCTCGTCGCCTATCTGCTCCTTGCCCTGTTGCTCACCTTTCCGGTAATAACCCACCCATCGTCGCTGGTGCCGGGCTCGGATACCTGGGCCTACGATGAGTATACTTTTCTCTGGAACACCTGGTGGCTCAAGCACTCCGCCCTCGACCTAGGAGTGAGTCCTCTCCACACCGACTTCACCTTCTACCCCGTCGGCGTGCCCCTGGTGCTCTACACCTTCAACTTCGTGGGCTCGGCCCTGGCTCTGCCGTTGTACCTCGCCGCCAATCTGCCCCTGGCCACCAACATAGTGCTCTGGGCCATGCTCGCCCTGTCCGGGTACACCGCCTATCTCCTCACCCGCTATCTCATCATCCATCGGGTGCGTCTACCCGATAGCCCCGCCGTACACCTGGCCGGGTTCGTCGCCGGGGTGGCCTATGCCTTCGCCGCCAGCCGGTTCGTATATCTGGCCCTGGGCCACTACATATACGTCATGGTGGCCACTCTGCCGCTGTTCGCCCTGTTCGCCCTGCGCTCCCTCGATGAGACCCGGCACTGGCGTCGATACGCCCTACTCGCCGGTCTCACCCTGGCCTTGACCACCCTGGTGGAGATGACCCTCGGCCTGTTCCTCGGCATCCTGCTCCTGATCCTCTCTATCGGGGCCTGGCGCCGCCGCGGCTGGCGCTGGCCGGCCAAGCGCCTGGCGTTGACCCTGGGCAGCGGCGCCGTGTTCTACGCGCCGCTACTCTACTACGTGCTCCGGGAGATGATCACCGGAGACTACGCCCTCAGCGGCTGGGGCGACTCCCTGCGCCTCTCCGCCGACCTAGTAGGGCTGTTCACCCCCACCGCTCTACACCCCCTCT
>JBBQIE010000099.1:0-7123 GCA_038324625.1 Anaerolineae bacterium
GAACCGCCGCCAGACAGTCGCTCAGGGCGTTGGCCGCGGTGTAGGTAACCGCGGCCACGAGAATGCAGCCCTGGGCTAGGGGGTAGTCCTTGGCCACCACCGCCTCCACCAGCAGCCGCCCCAGGCCCGGCCGGGAGAAGACCGACTCCGTGATCGCCGTTCCCGCCATAAGAAAGCCCACTTGCAGACCCAAGAACGTGACCACCGGCGGGGCCGCCGACCGGAGCACGTGGCGCTGGAGAAGGAGTCGTTGCGGCAGCCCCTTGGCCCGCGCCACCTGTACGTGTGGCTGAGCCATGGCCTCGATCAGGCCCGCCCGCAGCAAACGGGCCGTGACCCCGGCGGAGGCCAACCCCAGGGTGAGGGCGGGGAGAACCAGATGCCGCCAGGAGCCGGACCCACCGGCCGGTAGCCACCTCAAGCCGGCGGCGAACACCAGGATCGCCAGGATCCCGGTCCAGTAGGTAGGCAGCGACACGCTCCCCACGGCGAACAAGCGGGTGAGAGCGTCCAGCCGGGAACCTTGGGTGAGGGCCCCCGCGAAGCCCAGCGCGCCCCCGACCACCAGGGACACCGCCAAGGCAGCCAGGGCCAGATTGACGGTGGCCGGGATCTGGTCCGCCATGACTGCCGTCACCGGACGCCGATAGGTGATAGAGGTGCCCAGGTCGCCGCGAGCCAACCCCCGAAGGTAGTACCAATACTGGGTGGGTAGCGGCTCCTGAAGCCCGAAGTCCTCCTGCCATTGCCTGATCAGGGCCGGGGAGGCACCCGCCTCCGCCAGCAGGCTCTCAATCGGGTCACCGGGCAGAAGCCGCATCATCAGGAACACCGCGGAGGCCACCGCCAATAGGCTGAGCGGCAGGAGGACTAGCCGTCTGATGGCGGCGGTCCCGGACACCTCGAACCTCGCTTCGCCGCGTCCAGGGCCGGGTTAGCGGCCGGCGGGGGCGATAGTGACATCGTGCAGGAGGGGGAACCAGCCTCGGCTGTCGAAGGTGAGGCCATTCACCCGATCCCGGACACCGTTTAGGTTCACGTAGTCCCGCACCGGCAGCACCAAGGCTTCCTCCGCGATCATGGCCTGCACCCGACCGTAGAGCTCACGCCTTGCCTCCGGGTCGCTTTCCCGGCCGGCCCGCTCCAGGAGCGCGTCCATCTCCGGGGAGGCGAAGTTGCTCCAGTTCCTCAGGCCCACGTTCTCGGAGTGGAAGAAGGACCGCAGCAGATCCCCGTCCGTTCCCGGCTCGGACCAGAAGATGAGGTTGTGCTCATTCTCCCCAACCGCCGCCAGCGCCGCCGTGAAGGTCACTTCGTTTATCACCAGATCCACCCCCAGGTCCCGCCATTGGGCCTGAAGCAGCTGGCTCACCTCGGGCACCAGGCCCCAGCCCATCACGTAGGCCTCCACGCGGAGCGGCTGCCCATCACGGTATCGCATCTCCGAGGAAGGGTCACGCACCCAACCCGCCTCATCCAGCAGGCGGGCGGCCTCCGTGGGATCATATCGAGCGTAGGCTTCCGCAGATTCCGGGGCGAAGTCCCCGTGGTTGTGGGAGAGGACCCCCTCGGCCACCGGGGAGTAAGGCCCGAAGACGTTCTCCACCAGGCTTCGCCGGTCGCTTCCCAGGAGCAAAGCCTGCCGCACGGCCGGTTCATCCGTGGGTACACGCCGCGTATTCAAGAAGCCCACCAAAGGCAGCCCTGGTATGGCCACCGGCACCAGGTTCAGGTCCGCGTCCGCTTCCACCCGCGGGGCATCCTGAGGGGGGATCTCCCCCACGACGTCGGCGTCGCCGGCCTCCAGAGCCAACAGCCGCACCGCCGGCTCCACCAGGAACCGGAACTCGATCTCCGAGACCTCGGCCGGCCCCTCCCGCCCGTAGATGCCCGGGAGCCCCACGTAATCCGGGTTGCGGACCAGGGTAAGATGGTCCTTGGGCACGTATTCCTTCATCATGTAGGGGCCGGTGCCCACCTGGTGAAACTGGTACTCGCTACCCCACTGCTCCAAGGCGGCGGGTGATGCCGGCGCCAAGTACACCTGGCTGAGCGAATCCAAGAAGGGAGCGAAGGGTTCGGAAAGCACCACCTGAATCGTGTGCTCGTCCAACGCTCGGCTCTCTCGATACGGACCCAGCAACAACACCGCTTTGCGAGACTTGGTCTCCGGGTCGGCAATGCGGTCCAGAGTTGCCTTGACCGCCGCCGCATCGAAGGGAGTGCCATCGTGAAAGCGGATGCCTTCTCGCAGATGAAACGTGTAGATAGTGCCATCCTCGGAGATATCCCAGGACTGGGCCAACATGGGCAGAAAACCGCCCTGGGGATCGCGAAAGACAAGGGTATCGTAGACACTGGTGAGGGGAATACCCAGTTCGGAGGAGACGTCCACGTGGGGATCAATGCCGGAGGGTGCCAAGGTGAGGCCATAGACGAGCTTGGAGCCGGATGCGCCGGGAGGAGCCGGGGTGCAGGCGCTCAAGACCACCAGAACCAGAAGTGAGGCAAACAGAGAAGCCAACCGCTCCCGCACACACGCCTCCCAGGGCCGACAAACCCTCGGCCCGACCCCCTGATACGACAACCGCGAGCGCATCGGTCAGCGCTCGCGGCTGGTGGGCGAGATAGGATTCGAACCTACGACCTCACGGATGTGAACCGTGCGCTCTAACCAACTGAGCTACTCGCCCGGATCGGTTCCACTCGCGGAGTCTAGCAGATGCCGGAAACGACTGCAACTGCCCCGGAATTCGCCGATAGCCCCCGTGGGCGCCCGGTCATAGCGCCTCCCCTTCCGCCGCCTCATCGCGGGGGACGTAGAACCCCACCAGGGTGCTCCCGTACTTGCGAGTCTCATCCAAGCGCAGATGCGTCAGGGCCAGGTCCGTGAACTCCTTGGGGTGTATCTGCACCACCACCAGATCCGCGGCCGGCGAGTCGGGCCGGTCGAGCGCCAGCATCGCCCTCTCCCAGAGAGCCTGATACTGCGGCGGAGCCACGTAGACCACATCGAAGCGGTCCTTCGTCTCCTCCAAATACCGGAACGAGTCCCTTCTCACCACCGTGGCCGCCGCTGCCAGGCCGGTCAGGGCCAGGTTCTCTCGAATGGTGGCCACCGCTCGGGCGTCCTTATCCACGAAGGTGCAGGACTCGGCGCCCCGACTCAGGGCCTCGATCCCCACCCCCCCCGTGCCGGCGAAAAGATCGAGAAAGGTACACCCCTCGATCCCCGGCCCGAGAATGCCGAAGACCGATTCCTTCACCCGGTCGGTCACCGGCCTGGTGCCCACACCGGGTACCGACTTGAGCCTTCTGCCTTTGGCCGTCCCCGCGATAACCCGCAACCCCTCCCCCTCTTGCCCTTGACATCAAGCGGCGACATCGCTAATATACCATCGTCCGCTCTTCTTTAGCTCACGAAACAGTGTTAGGTCCTCGCCTTTCCGGCCGGGCCCCGTGATAGACGGCTCGGGGGGTGTGTTGCTCGTCCCGGCGGCATCCGCGCCTAGCTCTTAGGCGCTGCTTCTACCAACCTAAGGAGGATGTAGATGACAGACCGACGATTGAGCAGACGCACGTTCATGGGAGCGGCACTGGCCACGAGCGCGAGCGCCGTCCTCGCCGCTTGCGGGGGCTCCCCTGCCCCTGCGGCCACCAGTGCCCCGGCCGCTGCCACCACCGAGGCCCCGGCTGCCACCCAGGCACCGACCTCAGCCGCGTCCCTGGAAGTGTGGAACAACAACTGGGGCGAGACCTACAACGAGCCCATGAAGGCCATCGGCGACCAGTATACCGCCGATACCGGCACCCAGATCACCTGGTCCTTCAATGACCAATGGCAGGAGAAGCTCCTCACCGCCATTGCCGGCGGCATTCCCCCCGACTGCTGCTACACCAACTGGGTCGGCCTGCCCACTCTCGCCTTCCAGGGTGTCCTGCTCCCTCTCGACGACTACTTCGCCGGCAGCGACATTAAGGGCTCGGACTTCATCAAGGCCATGGTGGACGCCTGCGTCTGGGAAGGCAAGACCTACGGCATTCCCGGTGGCGCCGATTTCTTGGTTATTCACTACAACAAGCAGGTCTACGCCGACGTTGGGCTCGACCCGGAGCAGCCACCGGTGACCCTGGCCGACTGGGTAGCCCACTCGGAGCAGATCTACAAGTTCGATAGCGCCGGCAACATCGAGCGCATGGGCATGGGCCCCACGGATCCCGGGCTGATCTATGCCGCCTTCCTCTTCGACGGTGGGTTCTACGACGCCAACGAGAAGAAGATCACCTGCAACCAGGGAGGGGCGGTGCAAGCCCTGGAGTGGATGGTTGAAAACTCGCAGCGGTGGCCAGTCGAGAAGGTGGCCGCCTTCACCGCCGGTATGCCCGGCTACAGCCAGCCCAACAGCGGTTTCGCCACCGGCAAAGTGACCTACATGTACAACGGCTATTGGACGGCCGAGGCCCTCGACAAGTACTCACCCGACCTCGACTATGGCCTGGCTTTCCTCCCCACCCTGAACGGCACCCCCGAGGAGCGGAAGAACTACGTCATCCAGGGCTGGGATTACAGCATCCCCAAGGGCGCCAAGCAGCCTGATGCCGCCTGGGACTTCCTCAAATACGGCTTCTACGACAACGCCGCCGCCCTGGGCGTCGCCACCATCAACGGCAACTGCGTGCTGGACCAGATGGACGAGTACGTCAAGGGCGTGCAGGACTGGCTGGGACCGGACAACCGGATGACCCCGCAGTTCCACATCTTCACCGAGACCGGCGCTGCCGGGGAGGAGTACTGGCCGGTGATGCCGGTGGCTTCCCGCTACTACGACGAGGTCAACCGCGCTCAGGACTTCGCCACTCGCGGCGAGATGACGGCGCAAGAAGCCCTCGACGAGGCCGCCCGCGTCACCCAAGAGGAACTAGACGCCGCCCTTAAGGGCTAATCCAAGCTACCCCAGGGGGCTGCCGGTTCGGCAGCCCCCTCTCCGTCTTTGATGACCCTGCCGCGGGAGGCTGTCTCCAATGCTTCGAATGCGCCCGAGCGTCAGGCGCGACCTGCGCAACGGACTCCTCTTCATCTCGCCCTGGCTGGTCGGGCTGATAGTCTTCACCATCTACCCGATCCTGGCTTCCTTCTACTTCAGCTTCACCGACTACTCCGTGCTCAAGTCGCCCCGGTGGGTGGGGCTGGAAAACTACGTCCACCTTTTCACCAACGACGCCTTGTTCCCCAAGTCTTTGACCAACACCCTGTACTACGCCGCCATTGCCCTCCCCCTAGGCATAGTCGGCAGCGTGGCTCTGGCGCTGCTCCTCAACAAGAAGATCACCGGGATGTCCATCTACCGGACCATCTTCTACCTCCCTAACATCGTCCCGGCGGTGGCCATGTCCGTCCTGTGGATCTGGCTCCTGAACCCGAACTACGGTCTCTTCAACAGCATCCTGAAGGGACTGGGCCTGCCGGGAATCCCCTGGCTCACCAGCCCCACTTGGTCCAAGCCATCGCTGATCCTCATGGGCCTATGGGGAATCGGGGGCTCGATGGTCATCTACCTGGCCGGACTCCAGGACATCCCCGACCACCTCTACGAGGCGGCCGACCTGGATGGGGCCAATTCCTGGCAGAAGACCAGGAACGTCACCTTGCCCATGCTTACCCCCACCATTTTCTTCAATCTGATCATGTCCCTCGTCGGGGTATTCAGCTACTTCACTCAAGCCTTCATCATGACCAACGGTGGGCCGATTGACTCGACCCTCTTCTATATGCTCTACCTCTATCGCAATGCCTTCATCTACTTCAAGATGGGCTATGCCTCGGCCATGGCTTGGATCCTGTTCGTCATAGTGGTCAGCCTGACCCTCGTGGTCTTCAGATCCTCAGGAAGGTGGGTGTACTATGGCGGCTCCAGCAACTAGCGAGACTGTCCGCCCGGGCCGTCCCCGACAGCGCTCGCTCAGGGAGATGCTCACCGGCAAGAAGGCCATGAGGCGGCTCGATCACGCGCTCTCGCACTTGGCACTCATAGCCTTCGGGCTGGCATTCTTTTTGCCGTTCTATTGGCTAGTCAGCACCTCGGTGAAGCCCAATACCGAGTTGTTCCTGCTGCCCCCCAAGTGGATCCCCAGCCAATTCGTCTGGGAGAACTACCCCAGGGCCTGGAACTATTTGCCCTTCGCCACCTTCTTCAAGAACACCCTCTACATCGCCGGGTTCAACGTGGTGGCCACCATCATCTCCTGCACCCTCACCGCCTACGGCTTCAGTCGCATTCGCTGGCCCGGACGCGACACCCTGTTCATGGTCCTCATCGCCACCATCATGATCCCCTACCAGGTGACGCTCATCCCCACCTTCCTGATCTTCAAGTGGGTCGGGTGGCTGGGCACCTTCAACCCGTTGACCTGGCCGGCATTCACCGGGTCCGCCTTCTACATCTTCCTGCTTCGTCAGTTCTACATGACCATCCCCCTGGAGCTGTCGGAAGCGGCCAAGATGGACGGGGCCAGTGAGCTTCGCGTCTTCGCCCAGGTCATGCTGCCCCTTACTCGGCCGGCCATGGCCACCGTGGCCCTCTTCACCTTCCTCAGCAACTGGCAGGACTTCCTCGGCCCTTTGATCTATCTGAGCCGCGAGGACCAGTACACCATTTCCCTCGGCCTTAGGGGATTCCTGAACCGGTTCGGCGCCAACTGGGAGCTTCTCATGGCGGGCACCACCATCACCGTTCTCCCCATCGTCATCCTCTTCTTCTTCACCCAGCGCACCTTCATCCAGGGCGTGACCCTCACCGGCATCAAGGGATAGCCCCGAACGGTGAAGAGGCCGGAACCGGATGACTGCCGGTTCCGGCCTCTTCACCGTTCCCCTCGCCCACGGGCGACATCAGCCGATCAGTTCCCTCCGCGCCCGGTTCAGCACCTCATCTAGTGCCTCCACCTTCGAGGCATCCGTTTCCGGCTCCTGGTACTGCTCCACTCGCTCCTGCCACTCCGCTTCGGCTCGATCCAGAATGCCGCGCTCCGCTCCTCCGCCACCAGAGCCATCGGTGGACCGATCCAGCAAGGAGGGGTACCAGATCGAGCTTCGGAAATGCCGTAGGGTATGTTGGGAGGCCAG
>JBBQIE010000100.1:0-7100 GCA_038324625.1 Anaerolineae bacterium
TAGGCGACAAGTCGGAGGTCTTTCATGACTGTTAGTGATCGAAATGAGAGGGATGGCGAGGACAACATGGATGACGCACGTGACGGGCAAGAGGCCGAACTCACCGCGCCCGATGTCGGGGCCTTGGAGAGATCGCTATCGGACACCGAGGCCAAGGCCAAGGAATACCTGGACGGCTGGCAGCGGGAGAGGGCGGCCTTCGCCAATTTCCGCCGCCGCACCGATGAGGAGCGGGCCTCTACCCGGCAGTCGGCCCTGGAGGACGTGGTTTGCAGCATCCTCCCCCTCCTAGATGACTTGGCCCGCGCTTGCGATGACGTACCCGCCGGCATGGTGGGCCATCCCTGGGTCAACGGCGTCTGCATGGTGCGGCGTAAGTTCGAGAAGTTCCTCGCCGACCAGGGAGTGGAGGCCATCGAGGCCGAGGGCTGCAAGTTCGACCCCAATATGCACGAGGCCATCACCCATGAGCCCTCTAGGAAGCATGAAGAAGGGGAGGTCATCGGCGAGGTGACCAAGGGCTACCGGCTGGGGGATCGCATCCTGCGCTGTAGCGTCGTTCGGGTCGCCAAGGGCGGCTAGCGAGCATCGCGGACGCGGTTGCCCCCGCGGCCACGCGGATGCACAATTCGAGCCTACAATTACGTTGAGGAGATAGGCATGGCTAGGATCATTGGCATTGACTTAGGAACCACGAACTCGGTAGGGGCGGTCATGGAGGGCGGAGAGCCCACCATCGTCCCCAGCGCCGAGGGCGGACGTCTTTTCCCGTCCGTTGTCGCCGTCAACACTAAGACCAACGAGCGCATCGTTGGACAGGCCGCCCGCCGTCAGGCGGTGACCAACCCGGAGAACACCGTCTACTCCATCAAGCGCTTCATGGGGCGCAAGTACAACGACCCGGTGGTGCAGCAGGCCGTCAAGCGACTGCCCTACAAGGTCACTCAGGCCGCCAACGGGGACATCCGCGTGATCCTGGCCGGCAAGGAGTATTCGCCCCCCGAGGTGTCCGCTATGATCTTGCAGAAGATCAAGGCCGACGCCGAGGCTTACCTGGGCGAGAGCATCAACCAGGCCGTCATCACCGTCCCCGCCTACTTCGACGATGCTCAGCGCCAGGCCACCAAGGACGCCGGCCAGATCGCCGGCCTGGAGGTCCTGCGCATCATCAACGAGCCCACGGCGGCGGCCCTGGCCTACGGCCTGGATCGTAAGGCTGACGAGAAGATCGCCGTCTACGACCTGGGCGGCGGCACCTTCGACGTCTCCATCCTGGACGTCGGGGACGGCGTGTTCGAGGTCAAGTCCACCAACGGGGACACCTTCCTCGGCGGCGACGACTTCGATCAGCGCATCATTGACTGGGTGGCCGATGAGTTCAAGCGCGAGAACGGCATTGACCTCCGTACCGACCGCCTCGCCTTGCAGCGCCTGAAGGAAGCGGCGGAGAAGGCCAAGATCGAGCTTTCCTCGGTGCTGCAATCGGAGATCAATCTCCCCTTCATCACCGCCGATGCCTCCGGGCCCAAGCACCTGCAAATGAACCTGACCCGCGCCAAGCTCGAGGACCTGGTGGCCGACCTCGTGCAGCGGACCATCGAGCCCTGCCGGCTGGCCCTCAAGGACGCCGGCTACAAGCTCGACGACATTGACGAGGTGGTCCTCGTCGGTGGTCAGACCCGTATGCCGGCGGTCCAGGAAGCGGTCCACAAGTTCTTCGGCAAGGAACCCCACAAGGGCGTCAACCCCGACGAAGTGGTAGCCGTGGGTGCCGCCATCCAGGCCGGTGTCCTCGGCGGCGAGGTGAAGGACGTGCTCCTTCTGGACGTCACCCCCCTCACCCTGAGCATCGAGACCCTGGGCGGGGTGGCCACCCCCATCATCGAGAGGAACACCACCATACCGGTGCGCAAGAGCCAGGTGTTCAGCACCGCCACCGACGGCCAGACCCAGGTGGAGATCCACGTGGTGCAGGGCGAGCGCCCCATGGCGGTGGACAACAAGACCCTCGGCCGCTTCGTTCTGGACGGCATTCCCCCGGCGCCCCGAGGTATCCCGCAAGTCGAGGTGACCTTCGATATTGACGCCGACGGCATCCTGGGCGTTTCCGCTAAGGACAAGGCCACCGGCCGAGAGCAGAAGATCACCATCAAGCCCTCCAGCGGGCTCACCAAGGACGAGATAGACCGGATGGTCCGGCAGGCTCGGGAACACGAGTCCGAGGATCAGAGGCAGCGGGAGCGCATCGAGGCCCGCAATAGCGCCGACTCCCTGGTCTACTCCGCCGAGAAGAGCCTCCGGGATCTGGGGGATAAAGTGCCCGGCAACGTGCGTCAGGACGTCGAGAGTAAGATCCAGCAGCTGCGAAGCGTCATGCAGACCGACGATGTGGACGCCATTCGCGCCCGCACCGAGGAACTCTCCACCGCCCTGCAGCAGATCGGCGCCGGCATGTACGAGCAGTCGGGTCAGGCCGGTCCCTCCGGGCCGGACGGCGGCTCGGAGCCGGGAGGCGCTCCCGAAGAGGAGGACGTGGTCGAAGGCGACTTCACCGAGGCTTAGATTGGTTAACGCGATTGGAGGCGGGTATACTCTTCCCGCCTCCTTTTGCGTCTGAGAGAGTATGGCTGAGAACAGGGACTACTACGAGATACTGGGCCTGGCCCGCGGTTGCGCCCAGGACGACATACGGGGCGCCTACCGGCGCCTGGCCCGGCAGTTCCATCCGGACGTGAACAAGACGTCCGAGGCCGCCGAGACCTTCAAGTCCGTCAACGAGGCCTACCAGGTACTCGGCGATCCTGAGCGCCGTCGCGCTTACGACCGCTTCGGGCATGCCGGGGTGTCGGGCATGAACGGCTTCGAGGGCTTCTCGGGCTTCGGCGGGCTGGGCGACATCTTCGAGGACCTTTTCGGCTTCGGGATGCGCTCCTCGGCCCGTTCCCAGGCCGCCCCCCAGCGCGGGGCCGACCTGCACTTGTCCCTGCGCATCTCCTTCCGGGAGGCCGTTTTCGGGGTCACCGAGGAGGTGGAGGTCACCCGCCTGGAGCCTTGCGACCGCTGCAACGGCAGCGGCGCCGAGCCCGGCACCACCCCCACCCGCTGCTCCACCTGCAACGGCTCCGGCGAGATCCGCCGGGTACAGCAGACCATGCTGGGCTCCTTCGTCAACGTCAGCGCCTGTCCCACCTGCGGCGGCCGCGGGGAGACCATCACCACTCGCTGTTCCCAGTGCGTGGGCGAGCGGCAGGCCCAGAAGACCCGCACCATCCAGGTGAAAGTCCCCGCCGGGGTGAGCGACGGCACTCGCATCCGCCTCTCCGGTGAGGGCAATATCGGCCTCAACGGTGGGCCGCCCGGCAACCTCTACGTCAGCCTCAGCGTCGAAGAGGATACCGAGTTCCGGCGCCAGGGCGACGACCTGATCTACGAGTTGCCGATCAACATCGCCCAGGCCGCCCTGGGGGCCAACGTGGCCGTGCCCACTCTGGAAGGGGAAGAGAGGCTCAAAGTCCCGCCCGGCACCCAGAGCGGACGGGTATTCCGCCTGCGCGGCAAGGGCGTGCCCCACCTGCAACATACCGGTCGGGGAGACCAGGTAGTGGTGCTCCGGGTGGTCACCCCCACCAATCTCACCCCCAAGCAGCGACAACTGGTCGAGCAACTGGCCGAGAGCCTCGGTGAGGGCAACTCCGCCCCCGATGAGCCCCGCTTCCTCGACCGCATGAAGACCGTCCTTGGCTTGTAGAGAGTGATACTGTCGCCGGCCGTCATGTTGAGAGCCCCATGCCTCGCGGAGACATGCTGGAGTCCCACGACCGTGATCCGTGGCGTTTGGATCGCGAAGGGCGCGAAAGGGGACGAAAACGCGAAAGGCCTGGGCCGATTTCGGGTGGCTCATTGCCTACGAGCCTCCATCCGTTCGCACGCTCCCCACGTCATGAGCAGCAGCGCAGCGAAGCATCTCGCTTCCGCTAGGACGAGCCCATCGCACCCGACCAAGTCCCTGGTTCACGGAGCGCTGCCATGCATTGGGTAGAGATCAGCGTTGCCGTGGACCACGAGGCGGCCGAGCCCACCTCCGCCCTCCTCTCTCGCTACGGCTCCGTGGCCGTGGAGGAGATCCGCGCCACCCCCACCAGCGGCGACCCCATACCCCCGGCCATCACCGTCCGCTGCTACCTCACCGCCGAACAGGCGGCCATGGACCGGGAGGCCATCTCCCAAGGGCTCTGGCATCTCTCGCAGATGCTCCCCATCGGCGAGCCCGTATTCCGGGACCTCACCGAGCGGGATTGGACCGAGGCCTGGAAGGAATACTTCCCCGTCCTGCACATCGGCGAGAGGGTGGTCATCGTGCCCACCTGGCGGCAGCATGAGGCTCAGCCGGGGGAGATCGTGCTGGCCCTGGACCCGGGCATGGCCTTCGGCACCGGGCTACACCCCAGCACCCAACTGTGCCTCAAGGCCCTAGAGCGCCACCTTCAGCCCGGGGATGAAGTCCTGGACGTGGGCACCGGCACCGGCATCCTCTCCATCGCCGCCGTGAAGATGGGCGCCGCCCGCGCGGAAGCCATGGACATTGACCCCACCGCCGTCGAGGCCGCCCGCGAGAACGTGGTTCGGAATGAGGTGCAGGGCCAGGTCCAGGTCAGCCTAGGCTCGGTAGTCCCGGTGCGGAGCCGTCAGGGGCCGCAGCCGGCGTTGGTGGACTCGGGCGCCTACGATCTGACCCTAGCCAACATCATCGCCGAGGTCATCTCCGAGATGGCCCCCGCCCTCTGCCGTCTCACTTGCGCCGGGGGCACCATCGTCACCGCCGGCATCATCGCCGAACGCGAGCACCTGGTCCTCGATGCCTTCCGCGACCGGGCCGAGCTGCTCTCCCGCGAGCAAGACGGGGACTGGGTCTGCCTCTGCTTCCGTAACCCGCCGGGGTAGACACCGTGTCCAAGCACCACTTCTTCTTCGAGCCCGACCGCCTGTCCTCGCCTACTATCCTCCTGCCCAACCCGCTGGCCCATCGCATCGGCCACATCCTGCGCTTGGCACCGGGAGATCGGATCGCCCTCCTGGACGGCAGCGGGCTCGAGGTGGAGGCGGAGATCGAGTCCCTTTCCCGGAATGAAGTGGTGGCCCGCGAGGTAGGGCGAAGCCGCCCCGGCACCGAGCCCCCGGTACACATCACCCTCTACCAGGCCTTGCTCCCGGCCGAGAACTTCGAGTGGGCCCTGGAGAAAGGCACCGAGATCGGGGTCTCCGCCTTCGTGCCCCTGGTCACCGAGCGCTGCACCGCCCGCCCGTCCGCCGGCGACAAGGCCCGCGAGCGGAAACGGGAGCGCCGG
The DNA here is from genome assembly GCA_038324625.1 of Anaerolineae bacterium. Lineage (GTDB taxonomy): Bacteria > Chloroflexota > Anaerolineae > DRVO01 > DRVO01 > JBBQIE01. Next base: position 5,346 of record JBBQIE010000100.1, read on the forward strand.
CAGGCGGTAGTGACGGCGGCGGCAGAGCAGATCCACCGGGTCATCCTGCCTCGGGTGGAGATGCCCCTGACCCTGACCGAGGCCCTGGCCACCGCCCCCGGTGAGCTGCTGATGGCCTGGGAGGAATCATCTGTCCCTCCTCGAAAGGTGCTTCAGGCCCTGGCCGACAGACGCCCGGCGCACCTATCCCTGTTCATCGGCCCCGAGGGCGGCTTCGCCGAAGGCGAAGTCGAACTGGCTCAGGCGCACGGCGCCGCGCAGCTATCCCTCGGTCCCCGCGTCCTCAAAGCCGAGACCGCCGGCCTGGTGCTGGCCGCCCTCGCCCTCTACCAACTCACCGGGCTCGAGCCGACGCCCTAACCCACCAGCCTCTCCAGCATCACCCGGCGCATGACCTCGCGGGGGGCGGGCTGCCCGGTCCACAGCTCGAACTGGCGCGCCGCCTGGTTTACGAAGTGCCCCAGCCCGGACACCGTCAGGCACCCGGCCTCCTTCGCCTCCCTCAGCAGACGCGTCTCCAGGGGATTGTAGACGGCGTCATAGACCAGCAATCCCGGTCGCAACATCTCCTGCGGTACTATGGTCTCCCCCTCCTTAGGGTGCATGCCCACGCTGGTGGTCTGCAACAGCAGGTCCGGTCGCACCGAGAGCACGTCCTCCAGGGGCAGGAAGGTGGCCCCCACCTCCTCCGCCAGGGATCGGCCCCTCGCCTCCGTGCGGTTGGTGATGATAACCTCGGCCCCCCGGTCGGCGAGGCCGTGGGCCAAGGCCCGACCCAGCCCCCCGGCCCCGAAGATCAGGGCCCGTCGGGCCTGAAAGCCCTCACCCTCCAGCAGGGCCTCAGCTAGGGTCAGGAGGGCTCCCTCCAGGTCGGTGTTGTACCCCAGCAGCCGCCCCCCCCGGACCACGATGGTGTTCACTGCCCCCACCCGCCGCGCCAAAGGCTCCACCTCGTCACAGGCAGCCATGACCGCCTGCTTGTGGGGGATGGTGACGCTATAGCCCCGGAAGCCCAATGGGGTGAACGCCTCCAGGAAAGCGATGGGGTCCTGCACTAGGAGCGGCAAGTAGACGGCATCCAGGCCCAGGTGCTGGAAGGCGGCGTTGTGGATGGCCGGACTCATGGAGTGTCCCACCGGATTGGCCATCACCCCATATAGATGGGTGTCCGGAGTTACCTCCCGGCAGCGGTACAGTCCGAGCATGTCCACAAGAGGAATCTGTCCCGGCGCCACCGCCTCACCTGCATCTAGGGCGGCGTAGGTGAGAAAAGCCCCATAGCGCCCGGCGAGGATGCGGCTGATGGCGCTCGCCTCCCCCATGGCCAGGGCGATAGTGGGTTTCCCTCCCGCCCGGAGGGCCTCGAATATCTCGAGGTTGTCGCTGATAGACTGCGCCATTACCGCCACTTTGACGATGTCGGCGTCCAGAGACTCGAGGTCGGCACAGAGGCGCCGAAGGGGCCGCGAGGTCCGCTCGAAATCGTGATGAGACACGATCAGCCGCGATCCCGGCCTCCTCTCCAGTAGAGGGACCGAGTCCGCCTCCACGTCCACGTACTCCGCCCCCAGGCTGAGGGCCCGGCGCAACACCTCCAGCCGCTCCTCCTCGGGGCCGCGGTATTGCCCTCCCTGCCGCTGGGGCCGATAGGTGACAATCACCGGAAGGGGTCGTCCTTCGAGCAGGGCTTCCAGATCGAAGCCGGGAATCAAGTCCAGCCGCAACTCCACCACGTCCGCCCCTTGACGAGCGGCC
>JBBQIE010000101.1:0-7042 GCA_038324625.1 Anaerolineae bacterium
CCTGGACCGCGTGGCCGACCAGTACGGCTCGGAGCGGGTCCTGGCCCTGGAATACAACCTGGACCTCGATCCGGAACTCTTCGAGCGTCGCTTCTACCTGTACGTGCCCCCAGGGACTCACGTGCCTTTCGCCTTCTTCGACGGCAGTCGACTGGGCATCTACGGCTCCAACAACGATGTGGAGGAGAGCTACCGCTGGTATCGGGAAGCCGTGGAAAGCGAGCTGGCGGACCGGAGCCCGTTGCGCTTGGAGGTAGCAAGCTATCTTGATGAGGGAAGGATGCGCTTCGAGGCCCGGGTCACCAACCGCTCGGGCGAGGCATTCGGGCCTGCCGATCTCTACTTCGCCGTCTACCAGCGAGATCAAGTCGGGCGCACCCACCGCTTTCTCCGCCACCTCAGCCCGCCGGTGCCTATCGGGCCCTTAGAAAGCGGAGAGTCGCGAACGTGTACCTACGCCTCGCCGGCTCTGCCTTCCGAGGTGGACCTGAGCCGAGTGGAGGGCCTGGCCTTCGTGCAGGATCCTGACAGCCACGAGGCCCACCAGGCCGCCCCCGCTCACCATCCAGGAATGTCGCTGAGCCTCGGCTCGCTCGCTGTCATGCTCACACCCGAGAGCGACGTCTTCATCTCTCCACCCATCACCGTGGAGGGACTGGGGCTTCCTTTCGATTGGAGGGTGGACCTGGCGGACCCAGAGGATGCCGAGTGGCTACATATCGCCCCGAAGGCTGGGGCTCGCGGAGAGGCGTTCTCGGTGGCCGTTGATGCCGGCGCTGTGCCTCAGGGCATCTACACCGCTACCATTGTCGTGCGGGCCGACGCCGATCCGGCCCCGGCGGAGTGTTCCCTACCGGTCACCCTCTTCGTGGTGCCTTGGATGGAGAGCCTCTTCCTCCCCCTGGTCCGCGGGTTCTGAGGACGTCGGCTGTTTCTCGTCTTCCCCATTGAGGAGGCCGGGGTACAGCTTGGCGATGCACTCGGGGCAGATGCCGTGGGTGAACTCGGCCTGGGAATGGGCTTCCAGGTAGTGCTCGATCTGCTCCCAGTAGCCTTGATCGTCGCGCACCTTCTTGCAGTTGGCGCAGATGGGCAGCAGGCCGCTCAAGGTCTTCACCCGGCTGAGGGCCGCCCGCAGCTCGGCTACCAACCTCTCGCGCTCCTCATCCGCCAGCTTCCGCTCCAGCCCGGTGGTGACCTGGCCGCTCAGGAACATGAGCGTCTCCACGTCCCGCTCACTGAAGGCCGCCCCCGGCTCCTGACGATACAAGCCCAACACCCCGGGAAGCGCCCCCAGGTTCCAGTCCACCAGGGGCACGGCCAGGCAAGCGGCCCAGGTCGTCCCCGTCTCCGACTGGCCCCGCTCCTCGGCGAGGACGGCCACGGCTTCCGCCGTGGTCGCCAAGGGAGCGCTGGTCCGACGCACCACCTCGGCCACCAGGGCATCGCCTTCGCCGGCTCCCGTCTCCGCCTCGGAATAGATGAACTCCGGCTCGGAGGTCTCCGTCAGCCAGCGAGCCACGAAGGCTCCGTCCGCCGGCACCAACTCCCCCAGAGCCTGGTGGGCGAAGGTCAGAAACTCCTGGCTGGACCCGGCCAAGTGGGCGGCTTCGGAGAGAGAATACCCCGCCGCTTGCAGCTTCTGGCCGTACTGCCGCTCGGTGGTGTCGCGGAAGACAGCCACGAACTCTCCGCCGGTGGCTGCCCGGGAGACGGCCACCGAGAACTCCAGGGGGAACTCGGCCCCATCCTTCCGCACCCCAACCGACTCGAACTTGGCTCGCACCTCAGAGCCGGATCGCATGGCCCTCCGCCATCCCTCGCCCCACCGATCCCGCGTTCGTTGCGGCATCAGGAAGGCGATGTGTCTTCTCAGGGCCTCATCGGCGCCATAGCCGAACATGGCCTCGGCCGCCGGGTTCCACACCACCACCATGCCCCGCTCGTCCAGGCAGATGATGGCGTCATTGGCTGACTCCACCGCCGATCGAAAGCGCCCCACGCTGGCGAGAAGATCGGCCGCCAAGCGTTTCTGCTCGCTTATGTCCACGAAGCTCTCGATCAGATGGGGACGGCCACCCAGGGTCAAGGGTTTGACCGTCTTGACCACCGGGAAGGAACGGCCGGCGGCGGTCAGGGCCTCACACTCGGCGCGGTTCACCGTCAGCCCCAGGTCGGCGATGGGGCACCGGCCCTCCTCCGTCGGGCAGATGAAACGGTGGCAGGGCCGGCCCAGCACCTCGGCGGCGGGAGCGCCGATGGCCTCCAGGGCCGCCGGATTGGCGTAGACCACCGTCCGCGCCTCCCAATCCACGATGAAAGTCGCGACGGGAACCAGATCGAGGGTGGCGATCAGGCCGGGGTCATCGTCCGAGAGAGAACTCAGATCCAGGGGAGCAGTGTTCAAGTTAGCCTCTCCTCCGCGTGCGCATCGGGGCGGCGTTGATCCGATTGTGGTTGTCTCTTAGTATAGGCGATATCATGATCCGTCCGACGACGGGAAAGCGAGCAGAAATGGCGGCATGGCCGGAGCGATCGGAAGAGCGAATATCCACCTTAACCCTGCTTCGACGGGAGCGGATCGCCCGCAACACCATGAGCTTCTGGTTCCGGGACCAGCCCGAGTTGGATTACGTCCCCGGGCAGTATATGCAGGTGGTCTTGCCTCATGAGCACCCCGATCCCCGGGGGACCAAGCGGCTCTTCACTATCTCCTCCTCTCCCACCGAGGAGGAGATCATGCTCACCACCAAGGTGCCCGAGCCCCACAGCAGCTTCAAAGAAGCTCTGACCGGGCTGGAAGTGGGCAGGGAGCTGGCGGTCACTATGCTTCGCGGCAGCTTCTGTCTGCCACAAGACCCCCATCGCCCCTGCGCCTTCCTCGCCGCCGGCATCGGCATCACCCCCTTCCGGAGCATGGTCAAGTACCTGGTGGACACGGACCTATCGTATCCGCTCACCCTAGTCTATGGAGAGTGGGGAGTCGAGGACTTCATCTTCGAGGAGGTCTTCGAGGAGGGCAAGAACGCCTTCGGCCTCCGTCCCGTCTACACCATCACCGGTCCGGACGTGCCCCTCGACTGGCAGGGGCGCACCGGGCTGATTGATGCCCGCCTGATCCGGGAAGAGGTCCCCGACTACTTCGAGAGACTGTTTCTCGTCTGCGGCTCGCCGGCGGCGGTGATGGCCATAGAGAGGGTGCTGGCGGAGCTCGACGTCAGCCGGGAGAACATCCAGCACGACTACTTCCCCGGCTACTGACGGTCCGGCGACCCACGGGATGATCGGAGGCTTAGTGAATCAGCGCGCCTGGTCCGTGTCTCGGTGACGTGAGGCGGCAGCCATGGTAGCTGCCGCGCCTAGAGCTATCAGGGCCAGCAGCCAACCGGCGGCGGGATAGCCGGACCAGGTGATCACAGCGCCGGCGGAGGCCGGGCCTACGAAGCCCCCCAGGCTGTCCATCACGCTGCGCAGAGCCGAGACCGAGCCCCGCGAGGCAGGGTCGGAGGACACCACCAGGCTGTTGAGGCCCACGTCGGTGATGCCCACGGTGGCCCCATGCACCACGGCCAGCGCGGTGAACACGACCAAACTGCCGGCGAAAGCATAGGCCCAGACGCTCATGGAGGCGCAGACCACGCAGGCCCCGGCGGTGACGCGCCAGTCAGTGGCTCGCAGGTAGCGTCCACCGAGGACGCCGAACACCGCTAGTGCCAGGAAACGAGCCGAGAACACCGGTCCCATCTGGCCAGTGGTAGCACCAAGAGTCTCGATGGCCTTGGCTCCCAGGTAGGTGCCGAAGGCGTAGATGGAGGCATGGTTCAGGGCCACGGTGATCAGGATCAGGGCCACGCGGGGCCGGCGGAAGGCGCGGGCGAAGCAGGCCACGTAGCTGAGGGACTCGGCCGGCGCGGTCCCCGGCGTGATCGGGACGGCGCGGTAGACAAAGAGCCCCGCCCCGGCGGCCAGAGCGGCATAGAAGACGAAGCCCCAGCGCCAGCCCACTGCCTCCGCCAGAGCGGTGACCACGGGCAGCCCCACCACGATGACGCCCACGTTGCCGGCCACCACCCAGCCCATAGCGGCGCTCAGACGCTCCTCCGAGTAGAGGTCGCCCACGGCGGCCAGGACCAACGCCAGGAGGGTGTAGCCGCCCAGGCCCACGGCGGCATACGCCAGGGCCATGAGAGGGAAGGAGGGTGCCGCGGCGCACAGAAGCGCAGACACCGCCAGCAGAGAGAGCGCGAAGACGAGAGAATACCGGCGGGCGATGCGGTCCAGCAGGGGGGAAAGGGCGAGTGTGCCCAACATGCCGGCTAGGGAGCCGATGGTCATGAGCTGCCCGGCCAGAGCGGAGGTGACGCCGTGGGTGCGGGCGATGTCCACCAGGATGGGCCCGGTGATGCCGACGCTGAGCCCGGCCAGGCCGGCGGCTAAGCAGAGAGAGAGTAGGGTGCGGTTGGCGGGCGGTGCGGCGGTCAAGTATGGCTCCGGAGGGAGGAGTGGTGACGAGCCGGGAGTCTATAGCCTTGACCGGCCGTCCGGCAACCAGGTGTAATCATTCAGTATCTCCTGAGTCGAGTCACCCAGGCCGGCGGCAGCTCGTTAGGATAGAATGGAGTCGGAAAGTCGGATATTCCTCCCGGAGGGCAGAGCATTGAGGACCATAAAGATAGGCAACAAAGGTGTGATCACCTTGCCGGCAGAGGTTCGACGTGAGCATGGCCTGGAAGTAGGCGACATCCTGACCCTAGTGGATTTGGGCGACGGCAGCCTGGCCCTGAGCCCGATCATCTCCGAGGTGGCTCGTCACGGCGACCGGGTGGCCGCCATCATAGCGGAGTCAAACGTGACGCTGGAGGAGATGCTCAAGGGACTGGACGCGGAACGATAGACCTACTACCGCGAGCACTAGGTTAGGAGAGTCGACAAACGTGGAAGCGCGGAAGGGCAAGTTGGGGCCCCACCAAAGGTAGGGGCCATTCACTTACCTAACATGTCCCCCACCGCCACCCTCTGCCAGGCCTCCCGATCACTGGAGTCTTCGATCGGCACCTCAACCGGATAGCGCTCCCTCAGTTCCCGGGGGCCCAATCTGGGCAACGCCGTGAGTTGCACCCGTCCCGGGCCCAACACCTCGACATTCAGAATGGCGCCTGCCTGGATTCCCGCTTCACGGCGCACACGGCAAGGCAAGGTAAACTGGCCGTGTGCGAGCACCTGCACTAGGTCCATTGATGCCGCCTCGGATAACTCCTCATGACTCCTCCGCCAGTATGGTCTCGAGCCTGGTAACCAATATCGGAAGGTCATGGCGGACGATCGTCCACACCTGCTCCAGGTCTACGTCCTGGTAGCCGTGAATCAGGCGATCCCTGGCACCAGCCATCTCCCGCCAGGGAAGATCCGGGTGCAAGGCCCTGGTGGCGGCAGACACATTCTTGGCTGCCTCGCCTACTATCTCGATGAGGCGCACCACGGCCAGGGCTAGCATCTCGTCCTCTTCCAGATCAATAACCCGACAATCGGAAGCGTAGGCAACGGCCTTGCGAGCAGCGTCGAGCATGTGCCGCAATCTGACAGCATCATTGACCAGCATACAATACCACGGCGCTAGCCTTTACTTCATCTCGGAAGTAGCGGCTGAGCGACCTGACAGTGTGCAGGTCAACCTCCCGACCCAGCAACTGAGACAGCTCATCCTGCATGCGGAAGAAGGCCAGCCCGGGTACGTGGCCCGGCTCAAACTCCACTAAGATGTCAATGTCGCTCTCGGAGCCAAAGTCATCTCGCAGCACCGAGCCGAAGAGAGATAACCGACGCATATGATGCCGCCGGCACAGGGCCGCCAGATCCTCAGCCCGCACGTCAATCCGACTCATCTCCACCAAGGACCTCCTCCATCCATCCGGCCGTGGATTCAGGTTCTCGCCTCTCCGATCGAGAGGAATCACCATGTCGCACACTTGGCGACGAGACCGCCCGGACGACCATTGAACGAGGAAACCTTACACCGTCAATGAACTCTTATCAACCAGTAAGGCACAGACGCCTCCCCTACTGCCGGGCCTCCTCCTCGCTCACCCGGCGCTGACCGCTCGGCCTCACCTCCGCCTCCACGATCTCCGGCCGAGCCTCCCCCGCCTCCGCCATGCGCCGGAGCAGCCGCTCCCGCATCACCGCCGCCACCTTCCGGTGCGCCTCGGAGTGGATCAGGTTGGCCAACTCGTAGGGGTCGGACCAGAGATCGTACAGGCAGCTCTCGACGTACCGCTCCGAGCCCATGTCCCCATCCGGGTCCTTGTCCGGCGCCGTCACCGAGTACTTCCAGCGCTTGGTCCGCACCGCCCGGCCCACCTGGGCCTCGCTGATCTGCACGAAGACCTCCTCCGGCCAGTCCACCTTCTCCCTTCGCAAGAGGGGCATGATGGATCGTCCCTCCATTTCCTCGGGAACCGGCAGCCCGGCGGCGTCCAGCAGGGTGGGCGGCAGGTCCACTAAGCTCACCAGGTCGGTCACCGTGCCCCCACCATCGAAGCCGGGGCCGCAGAAGGCCGTGGGCACCCGGATGGCGCTGTCCTGGCAGGTGCGCTTGTACTCGGAGTTGCGGGTCTTGAAGTGGTTGCCGTGATCCGAGGTGTAGAGGACGATGGTGTTCTCCAGGAGGTTCAGGCTCTTCAGAGCATCCAGCATCCGCCCGAAGGCCTCATCCAGCCGCTTCACCATGCCGAAGTAGCCCCCCAAGTGCTGGTAGGTCGAGCCCCCCAGGGTGGCCAGGTCGGGCGGGACCCAGCGGCCGGTGTAGCGCTCCCGGTAGCCGTCCGGTGGGGGGTAGTCGTCAATGTGGTTCTGGTGGTGGGGCTCAAGGTAGGAGACGAAAAGGAAGAAGGGGTCCTCCTGTCGGGCATCCACGTAGCGGATGGCGGCGTCGGTGAGGGCATCCACCCGGTAGCCGGGCAGCCGCACCTCCCGGTTGTCGTTGTCGTACATCACCGTCCGGTAAGGCTCGGAGGTGAACTCCAGGATGTCCGCCCCCAGCCAG
>JBBQIE010000102.1:0-6925 GCA_038324625.1 Anaerolineae bacterium
GGCCACTAGGCACGGCAGTGTCCGCTACGCCGACGCACACTCGCGCCTATATCCGTGTCCGCGCAGGCGGACACCCGGCCGCAGGCCCATCAGACCCGACCTCGGTCGAGGGGCTATGTGCGATGACCTGGTGATTTCGTCAATTCTCATCAGCCGCCCGCACTCGTCGGCCTTGGCGATGGGGTTGACGGTCTCCTGGATTGCCGCTATAAGATCGCTGTTGATTGTCGGCTGCTGATAGCCTGAGTAACTTGAGGTGTGGATGATCCTTGGTGACCTTCCTAGAACCCCTAGACGCCCCGATCCCTCCAGCCTCACCCTCAGGCATAGCCAATCCATGTTAGGAGGATTATCCGATGTTGCGAGACTTGGCCAAGCTCTACGACTTCTCCCTTCACGGTAACGATGGTGAGGTAGGCAAGGTAGATGACTTCTACCTTTGCGACGAGGATTTCGCCCTTCCCTACTTGGTAGTGGACATCGGCTCCTGGCTCTTCGGCAAGCGGGTGCTGGTTGCCACCGATGCCCTCCTGCCCCTGCGTATGCCCCTATGGGAGAGGAAGGTCCTGGTGGCCAACCTCACCCGCGAGCAAATCAAGGAGGCCCCGGAGTTGGACCTGGATCAGCCGATCACCCGCGAGGCCGAGGCCGATCTGCGCGCCTACTACGGTTGGCCCCTATACTGGGCCGGCAGCGTCCCCCTGGGGATGCCTATCGCCACCGCCGACGCCACTGCCTACCCCATCCCGGAAGCCGCCGCCGAGCTGGATCCGGCTCCCCATGCCCACAACGAAGGCCAACACCTGAGAAGCACCCGCCAACTGCACGGCTACGGCATCGAGGCGGAAGACGGGGGGATCGGTCACGTGGAGACCCTGTTGGCCTCGGAGGACGACTGGGTGCTCCGCTATCTGGTGGTGGACACCCGCGACTGGCTCCCCGGTCGCAAGGTCCTCCTGGCCACCAAGTCCCTGGCTGAGATTGACTGGTCCGGCCGGGACATCCACGTGCGTCTTACCCGCGATCAGGTGCGCAACGCTCCCGAGTATCATCCCTCCAAACCCATAGAGCGAGCCCACGAGATGGAGCTACTGCGATACTACGGCTACGAGCCCTACTGGATGGACAATCCCGAGACCGGGGCTTTCTAGGCGATGCCGCTAAGCGACCAGCTGCGCGATTACCTGAGCAAGCGGGACTTCGAACGGACCTCGGAGCCGGCTGGGGGCACCGCCCACCCTTCCGCCCAGCCGGTGTTCGTGATCCAGAAGCACGACGCCAGCACCCTCCATTACGACTTCCGCCTGGAGGTCGGGGGGGTGCTGGCGTCGTGGGCGGTCCCCAAGGGCCCCTCTACCGACCCTCGGGACAAGCGGCTGGCCGTGCCCACCGAGGACCACCCCCTGGAGTATGCCTCGTTCGAGGGGGTGATCCCGGAGGGCGAGTACGGGGGCGGCACCGTGCTCGTCTGGGATGCCGGCGTCTACCGCAACCTCCGGGCGGAGAAGGAAGAGAACCGGCTCGACATGGAGCAATCCATAGCCGACGGCAAGGTGGAGATCTGGTTGGAGGGGGAGAAACTCCAGGGCGGTTACGCCTTGATCCGGACCGGCGGCGGACCCAAGCCGCGCTGGCTTCTGATCAAGATGAGCGACGATGCGGCCGACGCCCGGCGCGACCCCGTCAGCACCGAGCCCGCGTCCGTGCTTTCCGGGAGGACCCTGGAGGAAATCGCCCAACAGGCGGCATCCAAGGCATCATGACCGGCCCACTGGACGAACCCCCGTCCGAGGTCCGATTCCGCTTGGAGAGGCCACAGAGATGAGTGAGGCCCTGGTTGCCGATAGGATCGAAGTCCAGATAACCCACCCGGGCAAGGTCCTCTTCCCGGAGGCCGGCCTGACCAAGATGGACCTGGCGCGGTACTACCAGCGCATCGCCGAGGTCATGCTCCCTCACCTGCGAGGGCGTCCGATCAGTATGCGCCGCTTCCCCGACGGCATCTCCGGCGAGGGCTTCTACCAGAAAGAGGCTCCCGGCTACTTCCCCGATTGGATCAATCGAGTGTCCGTGGGGCTCAAGGACGAGGGCGGCACCCAGCGCCAGATCACCTGCGAGAACGCCGCTACTCTCGTGTACCTGGCCGGCCAGGATTGCCTCGAGATCCACCCTTGGCTCAGCCGAGCCGACGACCTAGATCACCCCGACCGGCTCATCTTCGATTTGGACCCGCCCAGTGAGGACTTCGAAGTCGTCCGTTTCGCCGCCGGCGCCGCGCGCAAACTCCTGGGGGAACTGGGGCTGCCTTCTTTCCTCATGACCACCGGGTCCCGGGGCCTGCACGTGGTGGTCCCCCTGGACCGAAGTGCCGATTTCGATGCCTGTCGGGACTTCGCCCGCCGCGTCGCCGCGGTCCTCGCCGGCCGATACCCGGACCGACTCACCAGCGAGGTGCGGAAGGAGAAGCGACAAGGACGCCTCTTCCTCGATTACCTCCGCAACGCCTACGGCCAGACGGCCGTCGCCCCCTATGGCGTGCGGGCCAAGCCAGGGGCCCCGGTGGCCACGCCCCTGGACTGGGAGGAACTCGGGGACCGGTCGCTATACTCCCAGCGCTACCGCCTGGAAAACATCTTCCGGCGCCTGGGACAAAAAGAGGACCCGTGGCGAGACATGATGCAGCACGCCGTCTCTCTCGAAGGGCCCTTGCGCCTGCTGTCGCAGATACGCTCCGACTCCTAGAATCGGGTCCGCCCCGTCCGCCTAAGAGCAGACTAAGGGGACGATCGCCTCCAGCCCAGGCCGTCATGCCGGCTCTTCCGTCGTCCATCGCTTTACAGGCTATCCCAGCAAAGCTATCATCCGCTCATCGTAGATCAGGCTCATGTAGCGACCCATAGTTTTGGAACATGCGCCGATAGCGGGGGAGCCATACCCGCCCGAGATCGTTGGCCCGCCGGGAAACCCTGTTAGGAGACTGGCCATGCGTAGTAGCGGCAGTGGTATTCGGATCGGTCGCCTCTTCGGAATCAACATCTCCATAGACTGGAGCTGGCTGTTCATTTTCTTTCTGGTCACCTGGAACCTGGCCACGGTGTTCACCGATCTGCAGCGCGCCTGGTCCCCGGCCCAACGGTGGGCGGTAGCCGCCATCGCCGCCATCCTCTTCTTCAGTTCGGTGCTGCTTCACGAACTGGCCCACTCGCTGGTGGCCCGCTCCCGCGGGATACCCGTCCGCAACATCACCCTGTTCCTATTCGGCGGCGTGTCCAATATTCAGCGGGATCCCGATTCCCCTAAGGACGAGTTCCTGATGGCGGTTGTCGGCCCCCTCACCAGCCTGGTTCTCGGTGCGGTTCTGGTGCTGGTAGCCGGGGTCGGAACGGCGGGTGGCCTCTTGGGCGACCCTGGGCAAGTGGTCGGCCGGCTTGATGCCGTCACCACTCTCGTTCTTTGGCTGGGCTCGATCAACATCATCCTGGGTATCTTCAACCTGATCCCGGGATTCCCCCTCGATGGGGGCCGGGTGCTGCGCTCCATCCTCTGGGCCGCCACCGGCAGCCTCAAGCGGGCCACCCGCTGGGCCGCCGCCGTCGGTCAGGCCATCGCCTGGTTGATGATCCTAGCCGGCATCTCCATGGTCTTCGGAGTGCAGATCCCCTTCTTCGGCACCGGGCTGGTGGGAGGCATCTGGCTGGCCTTCATCGGCTGGTTCCTCAACAGCGCTTCCTCCCAGAGCTACCGCCAGGTGGTCATCAACGACATCCTCGAGGGGGTGACCGTCTCCCAGATGATGCGGACCGACCCGCCCACCGTGACCGATGACATATCCATCAGTAGCTTGGTGCAGGACCACATCATGCGGGCCGATGATCGGGCCTTCCCGGTCATGGTGGGTGGCCGGCTCTCCGGGATCATCACCGTGGACGATCTCCGCAAGCTCACACGCGACCAGTGGGAGACCACTCGCGTGCGCCAACTCATGACCCCTGCCGATAAGCTCTTGACCGTCACCCCCGACGATGATGCCGCCGGGGCCCTCAACACCCTGGCGCAAAAAGACATCCGTCAGCTTCCCGTGGTTCGCGACGGCCAACTGGTGGGATTGCTCCGGCGCCGAGACATCCTTCGCTGGCTGCAGCTGCACTCGGAGCTGGCCGCTGGCTGAAGCCCAGAGCGCGGGGCGGCCTTTGGATCACGAAGGACATGAAAAGGGGACGAAAACGCGAAAGGTCGTTGTCCGGCGCGAAGCATCCCACCTTAGACGACGCCTCGCGCTTGAGAACTCCTCCCATGGCAAGGAGACCTCGCAAGAGACCTCTTGAGGGCCTTTCCTTGCGCCTTGGCGTGAGACTCCCTGTTGCCCGATGTCTTGCGACGCCACGCCGCCGCATGTTATAGTCTCCAGTCTAACAATGGTGTAGGACTGATCATCCCTCACTTTTCGCTCTCGGCCTGGTCCGAGGGCAAACCCGAGGAAAGGAGTACACGTGAACGATTATGAATTGACATTCATCATCCAACCCGATGCCGACGAGGATCGGGTGGAAGCCGTCAAGACGCGCGTCACGGACTTCGTGACCGGCGTCGGCGGCGAAGTCACCGCCGGCCGGGATTGGGGTCGTAGGCGGCTGGCCTATCCCATCCGCAAGCAGACATCGGGCTTCTACGTGAGCTTCCGGCTCACCATGTCCCCCGGGGACACCGAGGAACTCCAGCGCCTGCTCCGCCTCAACGAGGATATCCTCCGCTACCTTCTCATTATTCCCGACAGTGTTCCCGCTGCTGTTGCGGAGGAGTGATGAGGGTTCGGGCACTTCGAGGAGACGAGGCTGATGGGACTCAATAGAGTGACCCTGATGGGGGAGGTGGCCGAGAAGCCGGAGTTGCGTTACACCCCGGAAGGAACGGCCGTGACCGTGTTCTCCGTGGCGGTCGGGCGCACCTGCGCCACCCCTAACTCCCGGCCCCACAAGGAACTCGACTGGTTCAATGTGGTGGCCTGGCGGGAACTGGCTCAACTCTGCGACAACGAGCTCGATGCCGGCACTCCTATCTACCTCGAAGGGCATCTCAAGAATCACATCTGGCGCGACGCTATCGGGCGCCAGATGGTCCGGACGGAGATCATCGTCGAGCGGGTCGCCGTTCTCGGCAGTGATGGCTCCTCCGAACCCGAGAGCCGATATGACTATGATTACACCCAGTGGAGGGAATAGGATTGGCCGAGCAGAGCAGCGATCGAGGTGACAGCCGGGACGGGGGCCGCGAAGACTCGCGCTCCGGTGACCGAAGAGGCGGCGGCGGAGGGCGACCAGGCGGGAGGCGATACTACCCGCGACGCCGAGTATGCGCCTTCTGCGTGGACAAGGTCAAGCATGTTGACTATAAGGACATCCCCACCCTGCAGCGATACCTGACCGACCAGGGCAAGATCAGGGGCAGACGACAGACGGGCAACTGCGCCAAGCACCAGCACCAGCTTTCCCGCGCCATCAAGCGGGCCCGTCAGATCGCTCTCCTACCCTACGCCTACCCGCACCAGTTCACGTCGTAACCCCGCCACGCGGCAAGCTGAATCTTATCAGGGCATAGGGCCAGCCTATGCCCTGTTCTGTATGAGGCCGGCAGAATGAGCAAACAACAGCGACACGTCCCCGCCAAACGAGTCACCGTGGCGTCCCGACGAAAGACCGAGACCGACCGCCGAATCCGCATTGGGCTAATCTCCCTCGGCGCTATCGTGGTGGCCATCCTGGCCTTCGGCGCCTACCGAGTAGCGGTCGCGGTGCCCAACGAGCCGGTCGCCGTGGTCAACGGCGACAAGATAAGCACCCGCGACTACCAGGTGATGGTGAGATACAACCGCCTTAACCTGCAGAGCCAGCTGGACGCCTTCCAGAGCCAGATGGCCCAGCTGGATCCGGCGGACGACAGCACCCCAATCATGAAGCAGATCCTGGAGCAGCAACTCCAGAGCCTACAGTCCGCCGCTCTCAGCGTTCCCACTCAGACCCTGGAGAGCATGATCGCCGACCGCCTAGTGCAACAGGAGGCCGCCCGCCGGGGCCTCACGGTCAGCGACGCGGAACTCCAGAAGCAGGTCGAGGAGTGGTTCGGCTACAACCCCAACCCACCCACCCCCGAGCCCAGCCCGACGGCCGAGCCCACCTCGGAGGCCACCGCCGAAGCCACGCCCGAGCTAACCCCCGAGTCGGTGGGCACGGAGACGACGGTTACCGCTGAGGCCGCCGGTGCCACTCCTGAAGCCGCCGATGCCACCGCCACGGTGGAGACTGCCCCGGAGCCAACCGCGACCACCGGGCCGACTGCCACTCCCTTACCCACGGCGACGCCCATGACGGCCGAGGGCTACCAGGAGCTTCGGCAGAACTACCTGACCTACCTGCGGCAGATGAGCGGGCTCACCGAGCCCATGTTCCTCGATCTCATGCGCACCGAGGTACTCCAGACCAAGCTGCAGGAGGCCCTGGCCGCCGAGGTACCCACCACCGCGCCCCAGGTACATCTTCGCACCATACTGGTCTTCACCCAGGAAGAGGCGGAGCAGGCCCTGGAGCGGCTGAACGCGGGAGAGGACTTCGCCGCCGTCGCCCTGGAGATGTCCCAGGATCCCTCCAAGGATGAGGGCGGAGATGCCGGCTGGCTGGCGGAGTCTTCGACCACCCTTCCGGAAGAGGTGATCGCCGCCGGCCTGGAGATGGCCCCCGGCGAGAGGAAGATCGTCTCCTCTTTCCAGGGCTTCTACGTCATCGAGGTCGTGGAAAAGGCCGATGACCGGCCTCTGGACGAAGTCTCCCTGGAGCAGGTGCGCCAGGGAGCCCTCACCCGGTGGCTGGACGAGGCTTCCCAAGCCGAGGGTGTCCGACGCTACTGGTCTTCGGACAAGGTGCCCGCCGACACT
>JBBQIE010000103.1:0-6860 GCA_038324625.1 Anaerolineae bacterium
CAGCATGGTGATCATGGCCCGGGGACTGGGGATCCCGGCGCGGGTGGTGGCGGGCTATGCCCCCGGCCCCTACGACCCCGAACGCGGCAGCTATACTTTGCTGGGCTCGGGGGCCCACTCCTGGCCCCAGCTGTTCTTCCCCACCTATGGCTGGATTGACTTCGAGCCCACACCCTCGCAGGCTCGAGTGGCCCGGCCGGAGCCGGTGGTGGTGGAGACGACGAGTGAGACCCCGCCGCCCTCAGAGTCCGGGCGAGACCTGGACCCACTGATGGAGGACCCAGAGCTGCTGGGGGACTTCGGGGGAGCGGTGGACTACCAGCCGCCGGTCTCGACGCCCAGATGGCCTTGGGCGGTGGCGGCGGGGCTGACGGCAGTGGTGGCCTCGGTAGTGGGGTTCTGGGTTTGGCCCCGGAGGGGCCTGAACCAGGCCGAGAGAATCTACAGCAACCTGGTGGTGTTGGCCCGAGCCCTGGGAGTTCGACCCTTGGCCCATGAGACGCCCCTGGAGTACGCGGCCCGCGTGACGGCGGTGGTGCCGGGGGCGGGGGCGGAGGTGCGGGAGATCGTGGGTGGGTTCTGTGCCGCCCGATACGGTGACTCCGGGGGAGGCTCGGCGACGGCGCTGGAGGAGGCGTGGGCGCGGCTGCGGCGAGAGACCGGCCGGTCTCTCGCGCAGAGGGTGAGCTACGTGCTCCGGGGGTGAGGCCCTCCATGCAGGGAATAGACCGCCAGGGGTGATGATGGCATTGGTCGGCCTACCTATCACCATGCAAGAAGTCTTTTTGGCGTAGCTCTCATTGCCAACTCCGCCGGAATCGTCTATAATCTCTCCAGAAGTCCGGGTACACAAGGGGCAGTGTTCTATGCAGCAGGAAGAGGTAGGCGGCCGCGAATCCTTGCCGACCACAGTCGAAGAGAGCGGGACCACCGGAGCAGAGATGACGCCGGAGGCAGATGGAGGCGAACAGCCTTCAGAGGAGGCGCAACTGGCAGTGGAAGAAGGGGACCCCTCGGCGGAGGAGCCGGAGGCCGTCGAAGAGCCTCAAGAGCAACCTCAGGTGGAGGAGCCGGAGAGCAGCCAAGCGCCTCAGGGGCAACCCCTGGAAGAGGAGCAGTTCCCACCGGAATCGTTCTCGGAGGAAGACGAATCCGAGGAGGATGAGGGTGAGGAAGAGCCTCAGCCGGAGCGCAGCGAGCCTGCTACCATGGCCGAGTTGATGCAAGAGGCCCTGGATGAACTGCCCAAGTTCGGCCGCGGGGACTTCGTGCGCGGCACCGTGATCAGCAAGATGGACGGCGAGATCCTCATTGATATCGGCGCCAAGTCTGAGGGCGTGGTGGCCGGGCGGGAACTGGAGCGACTGGGCTCCGCCGCTGTGGAGGCCATCAACGAGGGCGACGAGATTCTGGCCTGCGTGCTCCGTTCGGCCGACCGAGACGGGAGGGTATTACTCTCCTTGACCAGGGCCCAACTGGAGAAGGATTGGCGCAAGGTGGAGCAGCTCCACGAGATCGGTGAGGCCCTCGAGCGTACCGTGGCCGGCGCCAACAAGGGTGGGGTGATCGTACGGCTGGGGCGAGTGCGGGGATTTGTACCCGCCTCTCAGTTGAACCGCGAGCATCGCGCCAGTGCTCCCCCGCGGGAAGGCGAGGAAGCTGATCCCGAGCAGCGCTGGGCTTACCTGATCGGTGAGAAGCTCCTGCTCAAAATCGTGGAGATTGACCGCCGGCGCAACCGCCTGATCCTGTCGGAGCGGGCGGCGGGCCGGGAATGGCGGAAGCAGCGCAAGGAAGAGCTCATTGACGAGCTTCGCCCCGGCCAGGTGCTCGAGGGACGGGTAAGCACCCTTTGCAGTTTCGGTGCTTTCGTGGACCTCGGTGGGGCCGACGGGCTGGTACACCTCTCGGAGCTGGCCTGGCAGCACGTCCGCCATCCCAGCGAAGTGCTCGAGGTGAACCAGGACGTCAAGGTTCAGGTGCTGAGCGTGGATACCGACCGCCGGCGCATCGGCCTGAGCATCAAGCGCTTGACTCCTGAGCCCTGGGAGACGGTGGGAGATCGGTATGCCTCCGGGCAGTTGGTCGAGGCTACCGTCACCAAGCTCACGGACTTCGGGGCCTTCGCCCAGCTCGAGGACGGCATCGAGGGTCTCATTCACGTCTCGGAACTGTCCGACCACCGCGTCAATCACCCGAGCGAGGTCGTGAAAGAGGGGGACAAAGTCACCCTGAGGATCATTCGCGTGGAACCGGATAAGCGGCGCATCGGGCTCAGCCTGAAGCGAGTGACCGATCCCGACTACGTGGACGTGGATTGGCAATTCGCGGAGGAACTGGACGACTGGGACATAGATCTCAACGGAGAAAGCTGAGTCCGATCCGAGAGAGGCATTTCTCTCAGCTAGCCTGACTGCCGCTCCGTAGGCCCGGTAGCCCCATGGGGGCCGTGGCTTCAGTAGGGATACCGCCTCTGGCGCGGGCGACTGCTAGCGATATCAATTCATAACTCGCAGGGAACGCGGGGCCAGAGGCGACGAAGCCGTCTGGCCCCGTGCGCTAGGATAGAGAGACGGTAGCGCTCAAGGAGCCCGGAGGAAGTCCCTTGGGATCGCGGCATCCAAAGAGGATAAATAAGCATGGCCGATAATCTGGAACGTTTTTTCACTAGACACGCTAGACGGGTCATGATGCTGGCTCAGGAGGAAGCTGAGCGGCTCAACCACAGCTACGTGGGCACGGAGCATTTGTTGGTGGGGCTGGCCCGAGAGAAAGAGGGGCTGGCCCACTCAGTGCTCACGGAGCTGGGAGCGAGACCCGAGAGGATAAGAGAGGCGGTGGAACGTCTGGTCGGCAGGGGGGAGACGCGCTCGTCGAGTCAACTCACCCTCACTCCCCGAAGCCAGCGAGTCCTGACCTTGAGCGTTGACGAGGCCCGACGGATGGACCAGACCCAGGCCGACACCGAGCATCTATTGCTGGGCCTGGTGCGCGAGGGCCAGGGGGTAGCGGTTGATATCCTCCGGTCCCTGGGCATATCGCCATCGCGAGTGCGAGCCAAGGTCAATCAAGCGGCGACGGCAAGCGCCTCCGAGGAGAAGGCTGACGTGCGACAGCGACGGGAAACCAAGACGCCGGTAATGGACCAGTTGGGCACGGACCTGACGGCTCTGGCGGACGCCAATACGTTGGACCCCATTGTCGGGCGACAGAAGGAGATCGAGCGGGTTATCCAGATCCTCTCCCGTCGCACCAAGAACAACCCGGCCTTGATCGGCGAGCCCGGCGTGGGGAAGACGGCCATTGTCGAGGGGCTGGCGCAGCGGATGATCGCCGGCGACATCCCCGAGAACCTCATCAACCGGCGCCTGGTGATGCTCGATGTGGGCTCCCTGGTGGCGGGGACGATGTACCGGGGCCAGTTCGAGGAACGCCTGAAGAAAGTCATTGACGAGGTCAAGAAAACCCAGACCATCCTCTTCATTGACGAGATGCACATGCTGGTGGGGGCCGGGGCAGCCAACAGCAGCGTGGATGCGGCCAACATTCTCAAGCCCGCCCTGGCCCGCGGTGAGGTGCAGTGTATCGGGGCCACCACCCTGGAGGAGTACCGCAAGCACATCGAGAGCGATGCCGCCCTGGAGCGGCGCTTCCAGCCGGTCACCGTGGACGAGCCCTCCGTGGAGGAGACGGTGGAGATCCTGCGGGGCATCAAGGACCGCTACGAGGAACACCACCGGCTGCGCATCACCGACGAGAGCCTCACTTACGCGGCTCAGTTGGCGGCCCGCTACATCCACGACCGTTTCCTCCCCGACAAGGCCATTGACGTCATTGACGAGGCGGCCTCGCGGGTGCGCATGTATCGA
Source organism: Anaerolineae bacterium (assembly GCA_038324625.1). Taxonomy (GTDB): domain Bacteria; phylum Chloroflexota; class Anaerolineae; order DRVO01; family DRVO01; genus JBBQIE01. The sequence continues at coordinate 3,870 of JBBQIE010000103.1, forward strand.
GGCTCCCAGCAGAACACCCTTCAGGACGCCATGCGCAACCTGAAGGCTCTGCAGCAGGAGAAAGAAGAGGCCTTCAGCGCTCAGCGCTTCGAGGAGGCGGCTCGCCTCCGGGCCCAGGAACGGGAGATGCGCGAGGAGATCGAGGAGCTGCGCCTGGTGGACCCCACCCAGGAGAAGCGCCTGGAGGTCACCCCGGATGACGTGGCCGACGTGGTGGCCATGTGGACCGGGGTGCCGGTGTCCCGGATCGCCGACGAGGAGGGCGAGCGCTTGCTCCAGATGGAGACGTCGCTCCACGGCCGCATCGTGGGCCAGGACGAGGCCATTACCGCGGTGGCGCGGGCGGTGCGGAGGGCTAGGGCCGGCCTCAAGGACCCCAAACGCCCCATCGGCTCCTTCCTGTTCCTCGGGCCCACCGGCGTGGGCAAGACCGAGTTGGCCAAGGCCCTGGCGGAGTTCTTATTCGGCAGTGAGGAGGCCCTCTTGCAGTTGGACATGTCGGAGTTCACCGAGCGTCACTCGGTGGCCCGACTGGTGGGCGCCCCTCCCGGCTACGTGGGGTATGAGGATGCCGGTCAACTGACCGAGCATATCCGCCGCCGTCCCTACAGCGTGGTCTGTTTCGATGAGATCGAGAAGGCCCATCCAGAGGCCCTGAACATGTTGCTCCAGATAATGGAGGACGGGCATCTCTCCGATGCTAAAGGGCATCGGGTTAACTTCCGCAATGCCGTCATCATTATGACCTCGAATATCGGGGCCGACGTCATCAGCCGGCAGGCACAGCTGGGCTTCTCCCTGGTGAGAGATCGCGGCGACGAGCGCGACGCCACTGAATACAAGGACATGCGCTCCAAGTTGCTCAACGAGTTGCGCCGCAGCTTCCGGCCGGAGTTCATCAACCGCATTGACAGCGTCATCGTCTTCAAGCCCCTGACCGAAGAGGACATCTCCCACATCGTGGACCTGGAGGTGGCCAAGGTCAGTGAGCGGCTCAGCCAACACGACATCCGAGTCACGGTGACGGAGGCGGCCCGCGCCTGCATATCGGCGGAAGGGTATGATCGGGACTTCGGGGCCCGGCCCTTGCGGAGGGTGATCCAGCGGAGGATCGAGGATGAGTTGTCGGAGGCCTTCCTCCGCGGCGAGGTGTTGGACGGCGACTGGGTGGAGTTCGACTCCGCCGACCAGCAGACGCACTTCTCCGTCAAAGAGCGACGGGCGGACGAGGCGAGCGAGCCGGAGAAAGAGGCACCGGTCGTACTGAGCTGACGGCGAGGGGATACGATAGTTCCGGGCCGCGGGGGCACGTCCCCCGCGGTTCCATGTTCTCAGGGAGTTCGAGTCAGTGGCAAAGGCCAAGATAACCTACGTCTGCAGCAAGTGCGGCGCCTCGTCGCTGGGCTGGTTGGGAAAATGCCCTCAGTGCGGGGACTGGAACACCCTGGTGCAACAGATCTCGTCCCCGACGGCCGGGCCGGTTCGTGCGCGGGCCGGGCGCTCCACCGCCGTCTCCTTGGCGTCGGTAGCCGCCGGGGCCGAGGAGAGGCTACCGGTCCCCATGGGCGAGGTGGAGAGAGTGCTGGGGGGCGGCTTGGTACCGGGATCGGTGGTGCTGCTCTCCGGGGAACCGGGCATCGGCAAGTCTACCCTGGTGCTGCAACTGGCCATGCTCCTGGCGACGGACTCGGCCCGGGTGCTGTACGTGTCGGGCGAGGAGTCGGCGCGGCAGGTCAGCCTCCGGGCCCGGCGCATCGGCGAGACCCCCGCGGAGCTATATCTGCTCGCGGAGACCTCGGTGGAGGCCATTCTGGAGGAGATGGCGGCGCTGCAACCCACCCTGACGGTGGTGGACTCCATCCAGTCGGTGCGGATCGAGGAGAAGACCGGGTCGGCGGGGAGTGTGGTGCAGGTGCGGGACTCGGCCTCGCTTCTGGCGCGGGCGGCCAAAGAGGCGGAGTCGCCCCTGATACTCATCGGCCACGTGACCAAGAGCGGGGCCATCGCCGGCCCGCGGGTGCTGGAGCACATGGTGGACACGGTGCTCTACATGGAGGGGGACCGTTATCACGCCCACCGTATGCTGCGGAGCGTCAAGAATCGCTTCGGCAGCACCAACGAGGTGGGAGTCTTCGAGATGACCCAGGCGGGCCTGGAGGAGGTGACCAACCCCTCGGAGGCCTTCCTGGCGGAGCGGCTGGTGGGGGCCTCCGGGTCGGCGGTATCGGTCACCATGGAAGGCACCCGACCCATTCTGGTGGAGGTGCAGGCGCTGACCTCCCGTTCGGCCCTGGAGAACGTCCGGCGCACCGCCAATGGCTTCGACTATCCCCGACTGCTGCTCTTGGCGGCGGTGCTCTCGAAGCGAGTAGGATTGCCCCTGGGGCAGCAGGACGTATTCGTCAACGTGGTGGGCGGCCTGCACCTGAACGAGCCCGCCGCCGACCTGGCGGTGGCCATGGCCATCGCCTCCTCGGCGGTGGACAAGCCTCTTGCTGCCGACGTGGCCCTGGTGGGGGAGGTGGGGCTGTCGGGGGAAGTGCGCTCGGTGGGGCACATCGAGCGGCGGGTTCAGGAGGCCTCGCGGCTGGGGTTCAAGGCCTGCGTCCTGCCGCGATCTTTCGGCAAGAGCCCGCGAAGCCCCCAGGGCATGGAGCTGGTTCCGGTCCGCAGCCTTCGGGATGCCATGCAGGCCCTGGACTTGCGCTGAGGCAGGAGGACGAAGCCTGGCGCGACCCCACACGCCCGTCATGCTGAATGCAGCGCTCCTCAGCGGAGTGAAGCATCTCGTCCACGCTAGGCGAGACCCCTCGCTGCGCTGCTCATGACGTCTCGGGCGATAACTCGTAGAGGCGAACCTCGTGTTCGCCCAGGCGACGGAGGGCGAATACAAGATTCGCCCCTACGGATCTCGGTCATGGGCTCTTAACATGCTGCCACGAGGCATTACCTTCTCAGGGTGACGGTGGGGTGCAAGCAGGGCCTATCTTG
>JBBQIE010000104.1:0-6831 GCA_038324625.1 Anaerolineae bacterium
GGGCGTAGAGGGCCTCGGAATGTACCCACCATAGCTTGGTGTCCCAGTCGTCCCGGAGCTTGGCGATCATGGGATGCGATTCCAGCTCCGCCGGCACCGGCCCTCGCGGCCGCCCTCCCTCCATGTCGGCGAACTGGAACAGGCCCGGGTACTCAGTGTCCCACCCCAGCTCGCAGGCGCGGCGGATGACGGCGATGGCCTCCTGGGTCATCGCTTTCTTCTCCGCCTCCTCGGCGTAATGCATCACGAACCACATGGACTCCAGGGTATGGCCGGGGTTGATGTACGTCCCCAGCATGTCCTCCCGGATGCGGTTGTCGGTCCCCAGGAACTCGATGACGATGTCTTTGGTCACGCCGGCGGAGCGCGTGACCGACCCCGCCTGACGATGCTCGTACATCACCCGGACGGCGTACTCGTCCGCCTTGGCATGGATGCGATCGGACAGCTCAGGGTCGAAGTCCTCGCAGGTGACGGCCAACTCCCGGCTCACCTCGAGCATGATCATGGGCAGGCCGTGCTGCTTGTACCCCTCAGGAGTGGGATAGGGATCGGTGCGGAAGGCGTCCTCGCCGATGCGTTCCTCTACCGAGCGATAGAGTTCGAGGGCGAAGTCCAGGGCCCGCCGGCTCTTGGACACACGGGCGTATTCGGAGATGCCGTAGATGACGAAGCAGTCGGCGAAGGTGCTGGTGTCGTAGACCTCCCCGGGCCCGGCCGGGCGGGGATTGCCCTCGCCGTCCAGCAGAATGGGCTCGCCCTCGCGGCTGAGGATGAAGGCGCAGTGCCTGTTGGGGAGCAGGGCGTGTTCCATCAGGAAATCAGCCCCCGACTTGGCCAGCTGGTAGAAGCGAGCGGCATCGGGATGATCGCCGAACTGGCAGGCCAGCCTGGCCCACACCCAGACGAAGCGCCCCTGGGACCAGGTGAACTTGTGGGTATGGAGCAGCCGGCCGCCGGAGTTGGAGAAGCCGGTATAGTAGCCGCCATACTCCTCGTCTATGGCCTTCTCCAGCCAGAAGGGCAACAAGTGCCCGAACAGGTGGTCCTGGTAGAACTGCCGCAGCTCAGCGGCGGCCCGCGCGTCCAGCTTCCTCGTCTCTGAAGTCACGTCTACCTCCCATGCCGGTCATCGGGCCGGCGCCGTCGCCGTCCCCCCTGAACCATGCATCAAGACGCCCCGTTTGTCACTCTCGGGAAGGCCCTCTACCAGACCCTGAAGGCCCCATGCACCTGCAGGGTCTATGTATTTCGGCGCCTCACGACAGCAGCAGCAGGGCCGATCCCTCCTCGGGCAGATCGTCGAAGAGCAGGCCCGCCTCCATCAGGTCCCCGCCGGTCGCCTGCCAGGCGCGGCCCGAGTCCACGTCCTCGATGGTGTACACTCGGTCCGCGATCAGCCCCGTCAGCGCCAGGCGGCGCCGCTCCCCTCCTCCCGGCAGACGGAAGACGAAGAGAGCCCCCTCTTGGGCGCCGGGCGCGACGTAGAGGAACCCCTGCCAGCGGTCGCCGCCGCCATCCCGCAGCGGCTGGCCGCAGAGCTTGTAAAGGTCGGCCTCCCGGACGAAGCGGCGCACCCGGGTCTGGTACAGACGGGCGTGGGTGGCCAGCCTCTCCCGCACCCACTCCGGGGCGTCCGGCAGGCGGAGGGAGTAGCCCAGCCAGTTGAGCATGGACATGCGGGTGTAGTAGTCCAGGGCGGTCCGGGTGAGGCCGGGGTCGGCGGGGTTGAAGGTCTGCTCCGGCACCCGGTCCTGGTTGGCCCGCCACTCGCTCCAGGGCCAGTGCAAGCAGGCGCTGGGGGCGACCATGCAGGTGGCGCCCCAGAACAGCTGCAGGTCGTGTACCGGCCAGTCCGGGTCGCTGAGGAAGGTCATCTGGGTGCGTTCCAGGATGCCCAGGTCAATCCGCAGCCCTCCAGAGGAGCAGTTCTCCAGGATGACCTCCGGGTGGTTACGGCGGACCCTCTCCAGAACGCGGTAGTAACCCAGGTAGTGCTCGAACAAGCCGTCGCCGGGCCCGTGGCCGTGGTCGGTGCGGTTGCAGCCGGCGCCCGGGTCGAGGTTGAAGTCCAGCTTGATCCAGTCGGCGCCATACTCGACGATGAGCCGTTCCAGGATGCCGTAGGCCCAGTCCCGCACCGCCGGGTTGCCGAAGCAGAGGTAACCCAGTCGCTGCCCGTCCCGGAGGGCCAGGTACTCGGGGTGGGTCTCCGCCAGGTGAGCGTCGGCGCCCACGGCCTCGATCTCGCACCAGATGCCGAACTTGAGCCCCTTGGCGTGGACGTAGTCGCTCAGGGCCGGGATACCGGAGGGGAAGCGCCGGCGATTGACCAAGTGCCAATCGCCCCGCTTGCGGTACCATTGGCCCTCCGGATCCCCGAACCAGCCGGCATCCAGAGTGGCCACCTCCAGACCCATCTCCGCCGCCTGGTCCACGTTCCGGCGGAAGGTCTCCTCGTCTATGGCCACGTCCTCGTAGGGCCACCAGTGGTTCCACTCCACCGGCAGGGCCCGAGAGAGGGTGTTGGCCGGGTAGAGGTGGCGGCGCCCCCACCGGGCCAGGGCGTTCGAGGCGGCGTTGACGTCGTCGTCGGTGAGGGCGAGGACCACCGGAGGACTGACCACCCGCTCGCCGGGGGCCAGGTCCTTGTGGAACTGCCAGTGGTTAAGACCGGCGCTGAGCACGTAATCCTGGCCCTCGGCCTGGAAACGGATGATCCAGTTGCCGGACCAGGCCACGGTGAGGGTCAGCCGTTGCCGGCCGTCGCCGGCGGCGGCGAAGGGGTGCATCCCCTGGCTACTCCGACCGGCTCGGGTCTCCAGGACCAAGTCGCCACCCTCCAACCGCTGTCGGGCGGGCTCGAACTCCGCCCCCCAGCCGCTACTGAAAGAGTGTACCTCCCAGCCATGCAGCGACGCCGGCATCCGGACGCTGTCCAGCCGATCCACTCGCACCGTCCGGCCGCCCAGGTTCTCCACCTCGACCCACTGGCGAACGACCGGGCTGTCCGGGAAGCTCTCCCGAGCGACGATGACCCTCAGGCCGATCTCATCGTCCACGTAGCGGGCGCGCTCCTGGCGGACACCATGGGCCCGCAGGATGGTTTCGCTCCCCCGCGGACGCCATCCGCCCCCGTCGAGGGGAAGAAGGCGCCCCTCCACTCCAATGGCGGCGGACAACCGGCTCAAGTCCAAGCTCTGGTTCATGTCATCCCTCCCTGCCTGGCCCTTTATACCCCAGGTCGAGGGGGGACTGCCACAGAGGCACAGAGACACAGAGGGAAAAACAGGTAGTCTCTGTGTCTCCGTGTCTCTGTGGCTATCTCTCTTGGTCGAGGGTATCGGGCTCCAGCAAGCCGCTGTCCGGCTCGCTGAAGTAGTCCTCCGGGGCCATGCCCACGTGCCGGCTCCACAGGTCGTCGGTGATCCCCTCCGGGTCGCTCTCCACCCCCAGGCCGGCGAAGTACTGACAGAGCCGCTCCACGTCCCGCTGGAGGATGAAGCGGGCGTTGGTGTTAGTCCTGGGGTTGGTGACCTGGGGGAAGTCTATTATGGTCACCTCGCCCTCCCAGTAGAGCACGTTGTAGGCGGACAGGTCACCGTGGATCCAGCCCTGCCCCAGCATCAGGTCCAGGTTGTGGAGCAGATCCTCGAAGAGCCTCGGCGCCTCTTCCGGGCCCGGGCGGACCTCGTTGAGGGTCGGGGCCGCCATATGCTCGTCCCCCAGGTATCCCATGAGGATGGCGTTGTCACCGGCCCCGAAGGGCCGGGGCACGGCCGCCCCCGCCCGGTGCAGTTGCTCCATGGCCGTGTACTCGTGCATCAGCCAGGAGGTATGGGCCACCTGGACCCCGAAGGCGGTCTTCTTCCCCAGGGCCCGCATGACGCGATGGTCCGTCTTTTTCACCGCTTTCCCATCACCGGTTAGGACCTGCCGCCCCTCCCGGTACATGCGGTCGTTCCGCAGGTTCCGGAACTTCCGGGGGCGATAGACCTTGGCCGCCACCAGGGTTTCCCCGGTGCTGGGGTGGGCCCGGCAGCGATAGACCCCCGCCTCCTTGCCCCCCTTCACCGCCGCCAGGACGTCGGTGATGAGGTACTGGTCGAAGAAGGGACGGAGCGACGCGAGCAGCCATCCCGCCTCATAGCGGGAGGGCTCGTAAGTGATATTGAAGCCCCCTTCCAGGGCCAGGGGCTCGGCGATGTCGGCGAGGATCTCCTCTTGGGTCTTCTTGGGCCGGTGGTCGGGGCGCAGGCTGCGGCGCCGGGCTTCCGGTCCGGTACACTCAGGGTCGTGGATGTTCTCGTACAGCTCGAACAAGGTCAGATCGTCCTCGATCAACTTCCCTCTCCCGGTGGCGCTCGGGAGGCCCGGTGAAGAGGACCATCCCGAGGTAGGGCGACACGGCATCGCGGCCGCGTCGCCGCTCGGTCTCTGAGCCATGCGGCCCGGCTGAGACCAGAAGACAACTTCGGCTACGGCTGATGTACGCCTATCGGGACAGGGAATCGGTGTCGGGACAGGAACAGGGGTAAGGGAGCGAGGCTACCGCCCTGGGCCCGAAGCAGGCGTACCCGACGCGCGCGGGGCAAAGGCTCTGGCTTTTTTCATGTTGTACGCCTCCTTTCGGTGAAGTGGTAGTGGGAGAGAGTATAAACCCGGCCGTGGGTATCGGCAAAGGTAGGTGGGTAGGGGGCAGTGGCAAGTGGTTAGTCGTTCCCGCTCCACATGTACTCTCCACTACCCACTACGCCACCGCTCGTCTACAATGGCTCGACAGCGGTTCCCATCCCTCGGCATGTGAGGCAGCCTCATGGTGGATGGCCTGTACATCGGCACCTCCGGCTGGTCCTACCGCGACTGGAAGGACGGCTTCTACCCGCCCGGCCTGCCCGCCTCGCGGTACCTGACCGAGTACGCCCGCCACTTCGACGCCGTCGAGGTGGACTCCACTTTCTACGGCCTGCCGCGGGAAAGCTCCGTGCTCCGCTGGGCCGACCTCACCCCGGACGGGTTCCTCTTCTGCCCCAAGATGGTCCGCACCGTCACCCACGATAAGCAACTGGTGGATGCCGAAGCGGAGACGGCGGAGTTCATCCAGCGCCTGGGCCTTCTCGGCCCCAAGCTCGGCCCCATCGTCCTCCAATTCGACTACACCTTCGGCCCCGACCGAGGAGAAGTGTTGCTGGACTACCTCACCTCCCTCCCACCCGGCCCGCGCTTCGCCGTGGAGGTGCGTAATCGCGGCTGGCTGAGGGAATCCTTCTTCGAGATGCTCACCGCCACCAACACCGCTCTGGTCCTCCAGGACCTGCACTACATGCCCCGGCTGGACCGGGTGACCACCGACTTCACCTACGTGCGCTGGCTGGGCCGACGCGCCGATATGGACCGCTTCGATCGCCTCGTCAAGGACCGGACCCGGGAGCTGTCCTGGTGGGTGGAGCAGGTGAGTCGGTGGCTCTCGCGGGGCATCAAGGTGTACGCCTTCGCCAACAACCACTACCAGGGACACGCCCCGGCCACGGTGCAACTGTTCTTGGAGCAGCTTCAGGCCCATCGAGAGACTTGAGGGCCCCCGCGTATTGCTTTGCGCCTTGGCGCCTTTGCGTGAGGTCGTCCCGAAAGACTAAGCCACCGCTCCCACCATCTCCCGCGCCCGGTCTACTCCCTCTTGGGCTCGATCCACCAGGGTCAGCATGTCTTCCTCCCCCCATTGGAGTAGAGCCAGGGTCGATTCATCCAGGGGATAGCGCAATCCGTCCACCCCCACCCCAATGCCGGCCATCAGCGCCGCCGCATCGGCCAGATGTACCGCCGCCGCCAGCCGGGGATCCTCGACGGCCTCGGCCGGGGCATGGTGGCAGGCCACCGCCTCCACCACTCGATCGGGCAGGTTCCAGCTTCGGGTGACCACCGCGCCCACCTCGGCGTGGTCTCGTCCCAGCAGGCGGCGCTCCACCTCGAACCAGGGGCTTTCCCCCCGGTCCGGGCCGATCTCCTCGCCCCAGGCGGGGGTGCGCTTCATCACCAGGTCCAACACCACCTTGCCCACGTCATGCAAGAGACCGGCCACGTAGGCGTCCGACCGGGGGCTGATCTGGCGTTGCTTGGCCACCCACTCGCTCCCCTCGGCCACGGCGATGGAGTGCTCCCAGAGCATCTGCCGGTCCAGCATATAGGAAGGAAGAGGACGAGTGAGGGTCTCGCCGGCGGAGATGGCGAAGATGGCCTCCTCCACCGTTTCGTAACCGAGGAAACCGATTGCCTCGTTCAACGAGGTGATGCGGCGGGGCAGGCTGTAGTAGGCGGAGTTCACCATGCGCAGGAAACGCCCGGTGAGGGCCTGATCCAGGGACAACACCCGAGCCAAGTCGGCCCGGCTGGTGTCGGGGTCCCGCGTCATCTCCAGGGCCCGCATGAGCACGTGCGGCAAGGGCGGGAGCTGCTTCACCGCCTCCGGCAAGCTCATCGCCGCCCCGCCCGTCTGTTCTCCCTCTCTCATCACCCCTCCCACGCGCGACGCCTCAACCGTCCGGCTATGACGGCACTCTCATTATCGGCAGGAGCTTCGCCGAACTTGAGGGCCTACCCTCCCCGGTCCAGAACCTCCCTCACCTTCCGGGCCAGAGCCTGGGCGGTGAAGGGTTTTTGCACGAAGCCGACGTGCTCCTCCAGGATCCCTCGATGTCCGAGGGTGTCATCGGTGTACCCGGAGATGAACACGAGGGCGATATCCGGCCGTTCCTCCTGGAGCCGGCCCGCCAGCTCGCCGCCACCCATATGGGGCATCACCACGTCCGTCAGCAGCAGGTGGATGGGGCCCTG
>JBBQIE010000105.1:0-6820 GCA_038324625.1 Anaerolineae bacterium
TACAGATAGATGCCGCCAAAGACGCCGTGCCAGTAGGGGCAGTTGCACTGCCCCCGCCAGAGGTGATCCAGGGCCTCCGTGCGCCGGGGGCCGGGATCCAGGGCATGAACGCGGGCGGAGATGGCGTTGGCTCGCTGCTGCATGAGGTTGGCCTCAGGGTAGCGGGCCAGGAAGTTGCGCCAGTGGCCGAGGCGCATGTAGCGAGCCGCACCAGGCACGTCCCGGACTTGCTCTCGTGCTGCCTTCAAGGCGCGGAAGGTCTCGGGGGGCAGGGACCAATCCTCCATCTCCGGGTAGGAGGCGCTGGGGAGGTAGACCCGCCTAGGTTCGTCGGCTCCGGCGGCGACCTCGCCTAAGGTCACCGTTTGCAGCCAGTCGGCGCTCGCCTCCAAGGCCCCGAGGAACCGATCCACCCAGGCGTCCTGGTAGCAGTGACGATAGGTGTCGGGCCAGGAGCCGAACTTCTCGCCGTCGTCGGCGAAGACCAAAAGGCGTCGTCCTCCCTCCCACTGCCTCCTGAGGTAGGCCATCACCTCGTCCACGCTTTGCCAGGGGATGAGGTACCTCAGATCGGTGGAGGCGGGAAACAGGCGCAGCACCCGACCCAAGTTCTCGGTGATCCAGACCCCGTCGGCCTGATCGGAAGGGATGCCGGCCTTCTCCAGGTGTTCCTGATCGAGAATGGAATAGGCCACCCCGCCCTCGACCAGGTCCGAGGGAAGATGCGGCTCCCAGACCCGCTCCGCCAACCAGGCGCCCGTGGGCCGGACGGCTAGGTGCTGCTCCAGGTAGGTGGTCATGGCCTCCAGTTGGCCCAGTCGGTCGGCGGGGGGAATGACGGCGAGAATGGGCTCGTACAGACCCCCGCCCAGGATCTCGGCCCGCCCGGCGCCAACCAGTGCCTTCACGCGACCGAGGAACTGTGGCCTCTCCCGAGCCAGCCACTCCAGGAGGGGCCCAGTGTAGTGAAGCAGGAAGCGGATGCCGGGGTGGGCTTCCAACACCTCCAACATGGGGAGGTAGGCGGTCTCGTAGGCCCGCTCGAAGACCTCCGGTAAATTGCCCACCGGCTGATGGTTGTGCAGCACGAAGGCGAACTGCAGCGGAGCGCCCCGATCCTGACCGTCGCTCACAGGGGCCGAACGCCGATGGACTTGCCGCTGGGAAGGCTGCTGATTCCGGCGAAGTCGGCCTCCGTCAGGTCCGACCCGACCACGCAGTTGCCGCCCACCCGAAAGCCCCGGGGAAGGGCGGTATTCTTGCCCACCAGGGTCAAGCCGGTATTGATGGACTCGGGGAACATCTCATTCACCGTCTGATCGCTATCGCTGCCCACCCGGCATCCGGAGGCAATCATCACTTGTTTGTCGGTGATGCAGCGGACCACGCTGGCCCCGGCCTCGATGCGAGTATCGGTCATGATGACCGAGTCCCGCACCAGGGCCCCCGGCCCCACGTAGACGCCGGGAGAGAGCACCGAACTCTCGACGGTACCCTCGATGATGGAGCCGTGCCCGATGAGGCTCCGTTTCACCACCGCCCCCGCCTGGATCTTGGCCTCCGGGCGTTCCTCGCTCCGGGTGTGGATTACCCAGTGGCGGTCATAGAGGTCTAGGGGCGGGGCCTGGACCAAGAGCTGCATGTTGGCCTCCCAATAGGCCTGGACCGTGCCCACGTCCATCCAATAGCCGTCGAACTGGTAGGCATAGACGTTGCAGCCCTCAGCCACCATCTTGGGGAGGACGTCGTGGCCGAAATCGTGGCTGCTCCCCGGGTCGGCGGCGTCGCGCTCCAGCCAGTGGCTCAGCACCTCGCGCCGGAAGCAGTAGATGCCCATCGAGGCCAGGGTGCCCTTGGGCTGCCTGGGTTTCTCCTCGAAGTTGAGCACTCGCCCGCTGCCGGTGGTGGTGAGGATGCCGAACCGGCCGGCCTCGCTCAGGCGCACCCGTATGGCGGAGACGGTGACGTCGGCCTGCTTCTCCAGGTGATAGCGGACCAGTTGGGCGTAGTTCATCTTGTAGATGTGATCGCCGGCCAGGATGACCACGTTGGAGGGCGCATGATGCTCGACGTAGTCCAGGTTCTGATGGACGGCATCGGCGGTGCCTCGGTACCAGTCGCTCTCCCCCCGCCCCAGGTAGGGCTGGAGCAGGTTGACACCCCCGTACATGCGGTCGAGGTCCCAGGGCTGGCCTCTCTGGATGTGATCGTTGAGGGAACGAGGGCGGTATTGGGTGATGATGCCCACGGTATAGATGCCGGAGTTGACGCAGTTGGAAAGGGCGAAGTCAATGATGCGGTACTTCCCGGCGAAGGGCACCGCCGGCTTGGCACGCTTGACCGACAGGATGTTCAGTCTGGTACCCTGGCCCCCGGCCAGGATCAGTGCCAGCGTGGGCAGACCGGGCCCTTCCATCACCTCTCCTACTCCTTCAAGGGGGTCTTAAGCGCTTGCGTGCAGGGCTCTGGCCAGGGCCGGAAGCATGTATTCCGTCACCACCACCTCCCAGCTCATCCGCCGGGCCAGATCCTGGCCCAATCGCATCAGTCGCTCGCGATCGGAGTCGTTCTTGGGTAGGGATCGGGCCATCACGGCGGCCGCCTCTCGGGCCCGGAACCTCTCCACCAGGTCGCGCGTCTCCTGCCGGATGCCGAGGGCCTCGCGCCAGTCGGAGACGCGCAGATCGGGAGGCAAGGAGATGTAGTCGGCGACGATGATGTTCTGGTCGGTATCCAGGGGGATGCGACTGGCGAAGCCGACGCAGCCGCAGGCGCTGGAGACCACGCACAGGGCCCCGAAGGGCAAGGGCTCGAACTGAGCGATGCCGAAGGGCTCGTAGATGCTTTGGCCGAACTCGGTATCCGAACCCAGGCGGAGGTCGCCGAAGCCCATCTCCGCCGGCATGCGCTCCCCGCAGCGCTCCCGGTCCCACCCGAACTGATTGACGAAGACGATGCGGCTGGCTTCAGATTGCCGGTTGAAGGCGCTCACCGCTTCGTAGAAGGGCACCTCGTTCCCGACCAGGTCGGGATAGCCTTCCCGATGCGCCACCGGCCAGCCGTATTCCCTCTCCATCCTGAGCACATCGGCGGCGGCCCGTCCGGTAGGCGGCGCTGTCGCCAGGACGAAGAGAACAGCGGTCTTACCGCTCTCCTTCAGCAGAGGATCGAGTTCTTCCAAAACCCGGATATCGCGCCACATGCCCTTGGAGGGGACCAGCCGGGCCACGTGGGTGAATACGTAGTCCGGCGTCATTCCCAGTAGGTTCTGAGCGTACTGCTGGAGCAGCCCGCGAGAGTGCATTTTGTCAGAGAACTGAACCTCAGGGCAGTGAATGCCGTTGTACACGAGGTCCACCGCCTTGGTGGCGAACCGTCCGCCCAGGAAGCTCAGTTCCTCCACCACCCAGTCCCCCACCGCGAACAGGGCGGGGAAGTCAGCGGCCGCCTCGAGAAGGGCGTGCTTGAAGAAAGGGTTGCGGTCTCCGAAAGCCTGAGGAAAGGTGACCGATTCCTGCTGGGCCAAGCGGAGGACGTTGTAGAACATGGTGTCGTGTCCGGGGCTGTCCTCCACCACCGGCCGTATCGTGGGGACCTCGTGAGCGTAGTAGACCCGGGAGAAGGCCCCCGGGCGTTCCATTTCGGCCACTAGGCAGAGAGGCACCCCCATAAACTCGTGGGCCATCATGACGTTCCGGCCCCTCTCCATGTCGGAGCCGAGAACCACTTCCAGGGCGCGGTATTGGGCTAGGGCGGGGCGGATGTAGTAGTCGTACTCGTGATTGGCCTGATAGAGGTCCGACTGCAGCCCGAAGCGCTGCCAGAGGCGGTATTTTAGGTCATCCACCGGTCCGGGGTTAGCGTTGCCGCCGTCAACTAGAAGCACCTCATGAGACTCTGGGCCCAGGGTGCGGCGGCCGTAGATGATGCGGACCCCGAACTCCTGCTCGATCTGCTGGAGAGCGGGTGCCAGGGGGCCATCGGTGCCTGCCCCGTCAATCGAGGAGTATAGGGTCTCGAAAGCATTGCGCGGGGCTCGGAGGCGCTGAGAGGCCAACTCGTCCCCGAAGCTGAAGGGGCCGGTGAGGATAGAGCGGCGCACGTTCTTCAGGTAGGCGCGGGTGGAAAGGAGGCCCTCCAGGACGGCGCCGATGCCGCCGATCTTGAGCCCGGCCTCATGCGTCGAGTGGACTATAACGTCTACGCCTTCTCCGGTTAGCATTTTCCGACTCCTTTGCTGGTTAGGAGCACATGATCAAGTGGCACAACCCTGGCGGGCGGTGAACCATTCGGGCTGGAGATCAGGGAAGAGTTCGTCCTTGGTCATCGTCTGCTGGAGGTAGTCCCGGCCATGGGGTGAAACCGTGTCGGCCAGAATCATCCGCCGGAGCAACTCGAACCTCTCCACGTGAGACTCAAATCGCCGGCGACCGTAGGACGCCGCCTGCCCAGTGGTGATGAGGAAGGGCCAGTCGCTGGAAGCGGCCAGCATGAACTCCCGTGCTGCTTGGAGGAACCACTCCTGGCGGTCCGGAGAGTAACGGGTGGCCAGGTCCTCGACCCACGGCTCGAGCCGGTGCAGGGTGTCCCAGAGGTCCTGGGTGAGATCATTGCGCCAGGTGCGATCATCGCCGCCGGCGCCCCAGGTGGAGACGGGCAGGTCGACCGCGGCATCCGGGGGGAACTGGTCGAGGTGCTCCCTGACGGGCATGATCCGTATTCGCTGGTCCTCGCCGAGCAACAGAAGCACTTGTCGCAGCCACTGGACGCCCTCGAACCACCAGTGGCCGAAGAGCTCGGTGTCGAAGACGGCGGTGACCAGGGCACCCGGCCCATGCTGCTGATTCTGCTGGGCCAGTTCCTCCACCACGCGGGCGGCGAAATGCCGGGCGTGATCGCTCACCCGGGCGGCGGCGGCGCTCGGGTCGTAGGGTTGCTTCGAGCCCAGGTCCACCCCCGGCCCGGTGATGGCCCAATACTGGAGGCCGCTCACGTCGTCCTTCCGGTGGAACTCCCGATAGTGCCGGTCCCCGGGGTAACCGTAATCGGCGGACCACACCTGTTGGCTGAGGCGCTGGTTCCTGGCGATGGCGGCCACGGAGCTGTTCCCGACGTAGTAGGGGCGGGCGGTGACGTAGGACCCGGCGGGCCCCCCGATCGGGCGTTGTCCCGGAGGCGTGGTCTGCCCCAGGCGGTAGAAGCCGGGCAGATCGCTGGGATCCGGGACGGTGCCGCCGGTGACGGCGTGCGACTCCACGAAGAAGAACCGCAGTCCCTGGCCCTCGAGGAAGGCCTCCAGCCCCGGGCGGCGGGTGCCGGCGGCATCCACGGTGGCGGGACGGTAGGCGCACTCGGGAAGCCAGAAGCCGGCCGGATCGGAGCCGAAGTGGCTCCGATAACTCTCGACCCCGGTCTTCACCTGAGAGTACACGGAAGAGTCCCGAGAGAGCAGGGGCAGGAAAGCGTGGGTGGCCCCGCTGGTGATGATCTCGGCCCGACCGGCGGCCTGGAGATCGCGGAAAGGGGTCACCAGGCTGTCGGACAGGGTGCGAGAGAGGGCGGCCCCGCGGGCCAAGTACCAGTCGCGGTAGTAGGAGGCGAGGCCCGCCATCCCGACATCTCCCTGCTTCTCGAAGCGGGAGATGTCGGAGGTGGCGCGCTCGGCTCGGTCGTTGATGTACTCGTGGGCTCCGGAGAGGACCGCCGACGAGGCCAGTTGCTCCACCAGCACCGGAGTCATGGACATGGTCACCGAGGCCCTGAGGTCGGCGGGGAGGGACAGCAGCATCTCCGCCAGGGGGATGTAGGTCTCACTGGCGGCCTCGTATAGCCACTCCTCCCCGTGAGGCCAGCGTCCGGCATTGCGGCTATAGGGTAGATGAGTGTGCAGCACGAAGGCGAAGGTACCCAAGGGCGGCATATGGCTTCACCGTTGGCACTTGATAGGACGAAGATAGCCCGTTTGTTGAGGGGATGATAGAAGCCAAAGGCGGGGGGCGTCAAGCTCAATGGGCGTCTAACTGGCCGTCTGCTTTTCTTATGAAGATTGAACAAATAAGCGACTCACTGTGCGACCGGGCGCCCGCCCGGCCATAATGGAGATTGACGAAATAACCAGGTCATCGCACGCGAAGAGCCCCCCGACCTCGGTCGAGGGGTCCACACACGCATGATGTCCGGATTATTCCGACAACCTTCATCATGGCGGGGCGGCTCCTCACGGACAATGCTCCCGCTGAGGTAAGGTGGGCCGGATTTCCGCAATCTTCATCAGAGCCGTGTCGTGATCGAATGATCGCCCCGGTATTGGCTCCGAGGGTGGCCTGGTGATAGATTGGAGTGTCAAGGCTCGATGCAGGGCTGTCGGAATGCATGGAGGTGTCTGTTGGGGGAGTCCTTATCCATCCTGGATCTGCCGGACTTGGCCGGTGCCCTGGAGAACGGTGATGCCGACCGGTTCGACCGGCTCTTCAGGGTCTCCACCACCCTGGGTCAAATGCGAGTGCCGGAGGCCATGCGGCCCTGGGTCACTAAGCAATTCGGATCGGTGGAGGCGGTTGAGTCCCAGCACATCGTCAAAGTCACTAACCTGGTGACCCTGGAAGGGGCGCTGTTCAACGAGATAAGGTCTTGCCGACCTTTCGAGGCTCCGGTGACCGACGACTTGGAGGAGATCATCCGGACGTCGGAGGGTGGCCCGTTCTGTAAGCCGCTGACCGGGACCCCGGAGGACGTCTTCGGCCGGGTGACCGGAGAGCATAGTATCACCGCCAGCAACGTGGCCAAGTACGACGGCTTCCATGGCTTGGTGATCTTCGAC